>NZ_JACMOO010000384.1 GCF_014377975.1 Ferruginibacter sp. | reverse complement strand
TTCGGGATAGCGAAGGCATCACTTAAAAAAAAATACAAATGAGTAAACTACATTTCACCACCAAACATGCGAACGAGGCTACCGTTACACACAACTGGTATGTAATAGATGGTACTAATCAAACCGTTGGCCGTATGTGTTCTAAAATTGCAGCCGTTCTTCGTGGTAAGAACAAAGCCTATTACACTCCACACGTTGATTGTGGAGATTATGTGATTGTAATTAATTGCGAAAAGGTTAAACTGACCGGCAATAAAATGGATGAAAAAGTATATGACAACTTTAGTGGTTACCCCGGTGGCCGTAAAGAAGAAATTGCTAAAGATCTGTTGAAACGCAGACCAGAAGTAATCATCGAAAGAGCGATCAAAGGAATGTTGCCTAAAAATCGCCTGGGTCGTAAAATGTACAAAAAACTTTTTGTATACGCAGGTGGTGCACATCAGCACAGTGCTCAAAAACCAGCCGAATTAAAATTCTAAAATCCTATTTCTTGCAGGGGATTAAAAAAATAATATAAAGTAGACTATTTGAAGTTTTCATTTTCAAATTTTCAAATTTTTAAATTTTCAAATTAAATAAATGGAAAAGCAAAAAAACGCAGTTGGCCGTCGTAAAGAAGCTGTAACCCGTGTTTTCTTAAGCAAGGGAGATGGTAAAATAACTATCAATGGTAAGGATTATAAAAATTACTTTTCATTGGTTTACCTTCAGAACCAGGTAGAATCTCCACTTAAAGTTGTTGAATCAACTGACAAATTTGATATCGTTATCAACGCCCAGGGCGGTGGCATTAAAGGCCAGGCCGAAGCCGCTAAATTAGGCATTGCACGTGCATTGCTTGAAGTAAGTGCAGACTATCGTCCGGTATTAAAGGCAGCAGGCATGCTTAAGCGTGACCCGCGTTCTGTTGAGCGTAAAAAACCAGGTCGTAAAAAAGCAAGAAAGAGCTTCCAGTTCAGCAAACGTTAGGTCTTATCTCCGCTTCAACGGAGAACAAATGGCATTTCGTTTTAAAATTTTCAACTTTTCAAATCTTCAAAATATTACAATGGAAAATACTTCCTTACAACAGCAACTTCTTGAAGCCGGTGTTCACTTTGGTCACTTAAAAAAGAAGTGGAATCCAAAAATGTTGCCTTACATTTTTGCTGAGAAAAAAGGTATCCACATTATTGACCTGAACAAAACCGTAGAAGGTTTACAGGAAACAGCTGCTGCATTAAAATCTATTGCAAAAAGCGGTAAAAAAATAATGTTTGTAGCTACAAAAAAGCAGGCAAAAGAAATCGTTTCTGATTGTGCAAAGCGCATCAACATGCCGTACGTTACAGAACGCTGGCTGGGTGGTATGCTTACCAATTTTAATACCGTTCGTAAAAGTGTTAAAAAAATGCAGAGCATCGAAAAAATGCTGAACGACGGAAGCATTGATAATCTTACCAAAAAAGAACGTTTAACACTTACCCGTGACAAGGATAAGATGGAAAAAGTATTGGGCGGTATTGCTGCAATCAGTCGTGTACCCGCTGCGTTATTTTTAGTGGATATAGGCCACGAGCACATTGCACTGGCTGAGGCAAGACGTTTAAATATCACCACTTTTGGTATGGTAGATACCAACTGTGATCCTAATAAAGTGGAGTTTGCAATCCCTGCAAATGATGATGCAACCAAGTCAATCGCTATTATTGTTAACTATATTGCTGCTGCAATTGCAGAAGGTTTGGCAGAGCGTTTGGCAGAAAAAGATGACGACGATAACAGCAACGACAGCGATGAAACAGCAGAAGCTAAAGCTGCACGTTTTGAGCAAAAGGCAGATAGCAGTGACGATAGAAATAAAAGAGCAAGAGGAGCTGCACCAACTAAGCGTCGTGTACCCGGACCAAGTGCAGGTGGCAGAAGGCCCGCAGCCGGTGGTGGTAGTGGTGGACCAAGATAACAAAGAACACACACAGAAGATAATTTGTCTATTGTAAAATGACTGATCCTCTTTTTGTAATTCAGTTCTTTTTTAGTTCTTTAAATAAAAATCTTACAATTCTGTAAAAATTCATTTGTGTAAAAACGGGTGAATTTTTGTAGTTAAAAATATTATTATGAGCGCAACAATTACTGCAGCAGATATCAATAAGCTGCGCCAAACAACAGGAGCCGGCATGCTGGACTGCCGCAAAGCATTAACCGAAAGCAATGGTGATTTTGAAGCAGCCATTGACTGGTTACGTAAACAAGGACAAAAAATAGCTGCCAAACGCAGCGACAGGGAAGCTAAAGAAGGAGTAATACTGGCAAAAACTACTGCTGATCATTCAACAGGTATGATTGTTTGCATCAGTTGCGAAACTGATTTTGTTAGCAAGAATGCAGAGTTTGTAGCATTTGCTCAAAGTATTATGGATGCAGCAATTGAGCACAATGTACAAAGTGCAGAAGCGTTAAATGAAGTACAGATCAATGGTACAAAAGTATCTGAAATGATCAATGATAAATTAGCTGCCATTGGCGAAAAAATTGCTATTAAATTTGAAAGGGTGGATGCTGCGTATGTTGCTTCTTACATTCACGGTGCTAACCGTATGGGTGTGTTGGTAGGTTTTAATAAAGATGCTGTTGATGCTGGTAAAGATGTAGCTATGCAAATTGCTGCAATGAATCCGCTGGCCATTGATGAAAGCTCTATCGCCCCTGAAACAATTGCGAGAGAAAGGGAAATTGCCATTGAACAAATTAAAGCCGAAGGCAAGCCCGCAGAAATGGCTGAAAAAATTGCTATCGGTAAAGTAAATAAATTTTTTAAAGATAATACCTTACTGGCGCAGGCCTTTGTAAAAGATAACAGTAAATCTGTTGCCGATTACCTGAAAGGGGTAAATGCTGATTTAAAAATTACTGAATTTAAAAGAGTAGCATTAGGTTAATTACGCAAATATATTTTTGAAAAGCGAAACGAAAGTTTCGCTTTTTTTATGTCATTCATTCTTTAAATTTTATACAGACAGTATAAAAACTCTATCTTCGCAAGGCAAAAAAATCCTGCTTATGCTGCCAAAGTACAAACGAATTCTTTTAAAACTTTCCGGTGAATCTTTAATGGGCGATAAAAATTTTGGGTTAGACAGCAATGTGATAGCCAGGTATGCCAGGGAGATTAAAAGCATTACAGAGTTAGGGATACAAGTGGCCATAGTTATAGGCGGAGGCAATATTTATCGTGGTATGAACGAAGCTGAAACGGGCATTGAGCGGGCACAGGGAGATTATATGGGCATGCTGGCAACCGTAATTAATGGAATGGCTTTGCAAAGCGGTCTTGAAAAGGCAGGCGTATATACCCGTTTACAAAGCGCAATCAAAATGGAACAAATTGCCGAGTCATATATCCGTCGCAGGGCAATGCGACACCTTGAAAAGGGAAGGGTGGTTATATTTGGTGCAGGTACCGGCAACCCCTATTTTACTACCGATACGGCGGGCTCCTTAAGAGCAATTGAAATTAAAGCAGATGTTATTTTAAAAGGTACCAGGGTGGATGGCATTTATACAGCAGACCCTGAAAAAGATGCGAATGCCACCAAATTTGAAAACATTACATTTAATGAATGCATTAGCAAAAACCTGAAGGTAATGGATATGACTGCGTTTACTTTATGCATGGAAAACGAATTACCCATCATTGTTTTTGATATGAACAAGGAAGGAAATTTATTAAAAGTTGTAACAGGAGACAGGGTTGGTACCCTGGTAAAAGGTTAAAAAATAATTATAATAAAAAGCTTTCGCAGTAATACTGTAAGCTTTTTTTTAAAACTCATTCTGAATTTCTTTTATTATTTGGTATACCAGGTTATTCTTCCTTGTTGAATAACCTGGTATGTTTAACATAAATTTTCATCCTCTTTAAAACAAATTTTTCAACTTTGCTTTAGCGTGATTTTCGTCTTCACAAATTGTATATTACTGCAATTTATTTTCTAAAAATTAATCTCCATTTATATAAAAATTGAAAGCGTATTTTAAAGAATTCTTCATTGATGCAGCAGATATAAAATATGGATAATTTCGATAATCAAAGTTTAATAAACAAAATAAAATACCTGGTAGCAGAAAACGAAAGTTTGAAAGAAAGGATAAACGAATGTGAGTTTATTGCTGCCAGCAGGCAAAAAATAATTCAGGAATTAAAGCTGCAGATGAATGAAAACAGCGATGTAAAAAGCCGGCTTGATGAGCAGGTAATGGAATTAGAAAATTTACAGGTTTCGATAGATAAAATTATTGCTTTTAATCCCGGAAGTTTCCAGCCACATAGCCTGCGGAATGATTTGAGCCATCAGCTTATCGAACATCAGCAGCAATTTACTTACTTACAAACACAGCTATCCGATCTTCAATCCCAGTTACAGGAATTAAAAAACCGTAATCTTTTATTGCAACAGCAATCGGGCCGTGTTGCAGAGCTGGAAAGCCTGCTGGCTGATGCTGAACAGGAAAGAGATGAATGGAAAGTACTCGCAAAACTAAAAGAGTAAATTTACTGATCATTGCATATTTACTCCAATTTGCATACTTTAAGTTTCTAAATTTATTATATGAATTTTGAAACGATGAGTAAACAAAGAAAAATTATTTTAGGTGCTTCTGCAGTTGGCTGTATCGCTCTGTTTTTACCGTGGATAAACATATCATTTTTCGGCATCAGCAGCAGCTTAAATGGAATGCACGACAAAGGAATTTTAGTTTTTATTTGCTTTGTAGTTTCTGGTGTATTGACATATTCTGGAAACCGCACCAGCAACCTGGGAAAAACAAATTGGCTTATTGTTTTAATGGCAGGCGCATTGGCTACTTTTATTATGCTCTGGTATATTATTGATGACTCCGAAAGTTTTACCGGGTCTCTTTTCAACATTGGATTTTATCTTACTTTCCTTGCAGCCATTGTTGTACTGATTGCTGTTTATTTTTATAAATCTCCCGGCGACAGTATAAAAGCAGGAACCGATCATTTGAACAATAGTATCGAAACAAAAAGCAAAGAAAACTCCTTATAAAATATATTTGTTTTGTACAGAGGCTGTTTCAAAAGTACATTTCACACAAAGATCGCAAAGAATACCAAGTTACAGAAGTGTCGCAGTCAACAGGCAACCCTTTGTGTACTTTGTAGCGTTGTGTGAAATTTTATAACTTATGAAACGGCTTGTTTTTTGTTTGACTTAATTAGCAGAAATTTGCAAAAAAAAAATTACAATATGGATAGCATAGCTGAAATAAGGAAAGAGTACATGCTGAAAACATTAAACGAAAAAGATGTTGAACGCAATGCCATACAACAATTTGGTAAATGGTGGCAGGAAGCTACATCCAGTAAAATTGACGAGGTAAATGCTATGACCCTGGCTACTGCAACACCTAATGGTAAACCCTCTGCGAGGATTGTTTTGCTGAAGGGGTATGATGAAAATGGATTCGTTTTTTTTACAAATTACGAAAGCAATAAAGGAAAAGAATTGCAGGTAAACGCACAAGCCTGTATGGTATTTTTTTGGAAAGAACTGGAGCGCCAGATAAGACTGGAAGGAACAATTGAAAAAATAAGCAGTGAAGAAAGCGATGCGTATTTTTTATCAAGACCGCCTGGAAGCCAGGTTGGAGCATGGGCTTCTCCGCAAAGTACTGTAATATCAGGCAGGGAAGTGCTTGATGCAAACGTACTGAAATATACCCGGCAATTTGAACAAAATCCCTTACAACGGCCGAAACATTGGGGAGGCTATCGCCTGAAGCCGCAACTGGTAGAATTTTGGCAGGGAAGGCAGAGCCGTTTACATGACCGTTTACAATATACGATTCAGGAAAATAAAACCTGGAAAATTGAACGCCTTGCTCCGTAAATAAAAAATGATAATGGATAATTGCAGTTTTTAAAAAAAGCAACAACTATCCGTTATCAGCTGCTATTTTATCAGGCTTCCTTGGCCTTCGGCGTTACAATTTTTTTTGCAGGCTTTGATGGCCTTGATTTGCCAAAAGAACCTTTGGTGATTTTACCTTTTTTGGTTTTGATATCTCCGCGTCCCATAATATTTATTTTTTAATTTATTGAATAAGATGAAAAAAGCAAGACCGTAGTACGTCTTGCTTTTTAATGTGTTATGACAAACACTACAATTTACCTGACAGTTCTTTACCGGCTTTAAATTTGGCTACTTTTTTAGCTTTGATTTTAATAACAGCACCTGTTTGTGGGTTACGGCCATTACGGGCTGCTCTTTTTGATACAGAAAAAGTACCGAAACCAACTAAAGTTACTTTACCATTTCCTTTTAAAGTTTTTGTAACTGCTTCTACAAAAGAGTCTAAAGTTGCATTAGCTTGTGTTTTTGTAATGCCAGCATCTTCAGCAATTTTTGTAATTAATTCTGCTTTGTTCATAATTATATTTTTGAAATTAATTTAACTGCAACAAATATAAAAGCTTTTTCATTGCAACAAAATTATTTCTATCAAAATTTATTAGTAGTAAACCGCTGAAAACCATAAGGAATAAGGGATTTACGTATTTTGAAAACAACAAACCGGATTATTAAAATTTTGATGAAATGACAAAATTCAGTGTGGGCAGGGGTTTCAGAGGTTTACAACCTAAACAACCAATACCCGTGCGGTTTTCCCATTACTACACAAACAAATTTGTTTAAATAAAACCATCTTTTTATTTTGCACAATTAGTTAACAACCTGCATTAATGAACGAAACGCAATGAATTTATTGCCCCATTTATCAAATGCTTTTTGGCGCATAACAGCAGCAAATTTTTCTGTGTAAAAATTGTATTGTGCTTTACTTTCTGCATGGTATTGTATCGTATAGGTCGGTCCTTCGGAGTCATCTACTTCAAGCAGTTGTGCAATAATAGCATTGGTAAAACAACCGGTCGCAATAATGTCTGGTATGTGCTCTGCTTTTATCCAGTTAATCCAATCATTTTTTATGGCTGGATCTACTTTGGTAGTAACGTTGTAAATTATCATTGTGTTTTTTTTGGTCCTTCCACACTTTTTTTGAAAGAAATAAACTTAGTTAAAGTGCCGGTTAAAAGATGAGTGATTGTTTTACCGGTACTAAAAAGAATAAACAATAATACCCCATTTTACACCGGCTGCTCAGAGCTATCTTTGTACAAGCGGGTGACACAACAATGTTTAACAAAGTTGTTTAAGCCTGGACAATAATTGCTTTAATTTTTTATTTCAACGTAAACCGGGCAATGATCACTGTGTTTTACATCGGGATAAATGTCTGCACTTACCAGTTGATTTTTCAGGGCTTCTGTAACCGTAATATAATCTATGCGCCAGCCTTTGTTGTTTAAACGCACCGTGGGGAAACGTTGGCTCCACCAGCTGTAGCGATGGGGTTCTTTGTGAAATTCCCGGAAGGTATCTATCCAGCCACTTGCTAAAAATTTAGTCATCCATTCTCTTTCCTGCGGTAAAAATCCAGATGAATTTTTATTTCCTTTCGGGTCATGAATATCTATTTCCTGGTGAGCAATATTATAATCGCCGGTTAAAATTAATTTGGGGTATTGCTTTTTTAATGTGTTAACCCAGTCATGAAATTCATTCAGCCAAACATATTTAAAAGCCTGTCTTTCCTCACCCGAAGTACCCGATGGAAAGTAAGCATTGATTAAACGGATATCGCCAAAATCTGCCTGTATTATTCTGCCTTCGTTATCGCTGGAAGGAAGGCCGCAACCAATCACTACATTATCAGGTTTTATTTTTGAGAAAATAGCAACACCGCTATAGCCCTTTTTTTGCGCACTAAACCAATGATGATGAAAACCCAGTTCATCCAGTTGTTTAAAGTCCACATCATCTTTAGTGGCTTTTGTTTCCTGCAGGCAAATGATATCGGCGGGATTGGTTTTAAGCCAATCTATAAAACCTTTTTTAAAAGCGGCACGGATGCCATTTACATTGTATGAGATGATCCGCATGAGGTTTAATTTATTGTAGTTTATACATTCAAGGTAAGCATTTGTTATTTTACTTTTCCTCCAACCGGAAAAGTAAATCCCAGGTTCAGAATCATTTCATAAGTGCCAAAAGCATGTTTGGCTGTGCCTTCATACACTTTTAAATTGGAGTAACGGGCATAATCTAATTTATTACAATATTCTAAGTAAACATAATTAAAAAACGTAGCCCGTACAGCACCCTCAATGCCCATGTTCCAGCCACCAAACTGAAAACCCGATTTATTGGAATTACCGAAAAACCTGTTTTCAACATGAGGAATAACCGGCCCAACTCCCGCTTTGGCTAACAAATCAATCTTTATTTTTTCATTGTCTGTCATGTACCACTGCCAGCGTTTAACAACATTAAACAACAAAAAATTAGCGCCGTTATTGAGGTAATAATAAAAGTCAGGATGCTGAAAATTTACCATGGTATCAACAGTTCTTTTGTTGAGCGTTCCTTTAATCCTGGCTTGCTGATCGGCAAAAATAAATTTAGTATGATCAAAATTTATCTCAAATGCAATACCATTTTTCTTATCTACAAAAAGGCCAATGCGGTAGTTATATTGCGGTATTGAAAGGGCTTTGGTAAACAAACCTTCATCCCATCCGGGATGATCATGCCCGTGGATGTTTACAAAACCATAATGATTGCCAAGCGATGGCTGATCTATTTTAACACTACTGTTAGTGTACCATTCTTTATTATATCCCCAGGAAAAATAGAATTCTTTTTTTCTTTCGTTCTTTTTGTTTTGGGCGAAGGCAGAAAAGTGAATAACACATAACACAAAAATGAAGGCAACAGATTGGATTAATAATTTTTTAGTCATTTAATTTTACTTTCTAATGATGTTGCAAAAATAGGCAAAAAAGAAAATAATTTTGTTTGAATTATTACGGATGAAGGTATTTTAAATGCCGTGGTGGCATCATTAAATGTTACATACAAAAGTAATGTACAGATTGTGACAATGTTAGCCTTCACCAACTAGAACTTAACTATCCTGAGCCAAATATGTATTTTAATAGCACATTTGGCTCAGGATATATTTAAAATTATAAGCCAAATCTATTAAATAAATGTACTTTTGGCTTAGGATAATTATCATGACAAACATAAATATTATAGGAAGAGAGGAGGAAAAGGCACTACTGGAAGGCATTTTAGCAAATGGTATTGCTGATTTGGCAGTTGTATATGGACGCCGGAGAATTGGTAAAACATTCCTTATACACAATTGTTTGCAAAAACATATTTCTTTTGAATATTCTGGTATACACAATGTAGATACTTCGGTGCAGCTAACCGGTTATTGCCAGGCATTGGCAAAGCAGTTAAATAATAATATTGATTTGCCTGTTACAGTTGACTGGTTTGCTGCTTTTGATTTAACAGCAAAACTGATGCAGAAAAAATTGCGCCGAAAAAAAACAGTATTATTTCTGGATGAATTTCCGTGGATGCAAACGCCCAAATCAAATTTTTTAGCAGCCTTTGAACAATTCTGGAACACCTGGGCAAGCAGGCAAAATAACCTGGCCATTATCCTTTGCGGTTCCGCCGCCAGCTGGATGATACAAAATGTAGTTCGCAATAAAGGTGGATTACACAACCGTATTACACAAAAAATTGCATTGCAGCCTTTTACCTTGTATGAAACTGAAGCTTTTTTAAAGAGCCGGAATGTTCAGTTGAACCGTTATCAGGTAACGCAATTGTATATGGCTTTTGGCGGAGTGCCTCATTATTTAAACCAGGCTTCTGCAGGACAAAGTGCAGTGCAGATTATAGAAAAAGCGTGTTTTACTAAAAGCGGGTTTTTATACAATGAATTTACTGATCTGTACAAGGCTTTATTTGATGCTGCCGACCGGCATTTTAAGGTGATAAGGGCATTGGCGGCAAAACCAATGGGTTTAAGCCGCAATGAAATTATAAGGGTGTGTAAATTACAAAGTGGCGGTAGTACTACTAATTTGCTGGAAGAATTATCTGCTTCAGGTTTTATTACTCCATATATACCCATGGGAAAAAAAATGAAAGACAGTATTTATAAACTTACCGATGAGTACTCCATATTTTATTTAAAATTTATGGAGCCTAACCGCGGCGGCAGTAAAGGTACCTGGGCACGGCTAAGCGATACACCTGCCTGGAAAAGCTGGAGTGGTTTTGCCTTTGAAAGTATCTGCAGCAAGCACATCCCGGCGGTGAAGATAGCGCTTGGAATTAACGGCATTTATAGTGAAACATCTATTTGGAAAAGTAACAGAAACAGCAGCAGTGACGGGGCACAAATTGACCTGGTAATTAACCGGAGGGATAACTGTATTAACCTGTGTGAAATAAAGTTTTACGAAAATAAGTTTTCGCTGGATAGAAAATATGCTGCGGCATTGCAACAAAAGAAAAATATTTTCAGGCTGGAAACAAAAACCAACAAACACCTCTTTATCACGCTTATTACAAACATGGGCATACAGCCTGATGAAAACAGTATTGGATTAATTGATCAATATATTTCCCTGGATCAGTTGTTTGTTCCCTGGCAAAAAGAAGGATAATATCCTGAGCCAAAACTATGGTTAAATGGTTAGTTTTGGCCCGGGGTGCGAAATGCCCTGTGTGCTTTATTTATTGATTACACTAGCGGTTCAAACTATTGACGGGCGCTCTTTTTTTTAATACAAATTATATCTTCAATATTTTAAAAAGTATAAACTGCTTTACTCTAATATTGGCCGCAACCATCTTTTCATATCATCCAATGGCATATTTTTTCTTTGGGTATAATCATTCAGTTGATCTTCATTTATTTTGCCTACGCCAAAATATTTACTGGATGGATGAGCAAAATACCAGCCGCATACAGATGCTGCAGGATACATGGCCAGTGATTCGGTAAGATGGATGCCGGTTATTTCTTCTCCACCCAACAAAGTAAATAATTTATATTTTTCTGTATGATCCGGACATGCAGGATAGCCGGGTGCAGGACGGATACCCTGATATTCTTCATGAATTAACTGTTCGTTGGATAAATGTTCTTCTGATACATAGCCCCAATATTCTGTACGTGTTTTTTTATGCAGCAGTTCTGCAAAGGCTTCGGCAAAGCGGTCTGCCAGCGCCTGTAAAATAATTTTATTATAATCATCGAAATTGTCTTCAAAATACCTGATGTGCGGTTCAATGCCTTCAATGGTTACAGAAAAGGCCCCTACATAATCTTCTTTTTTTATTTCTGCAGGGGCAATAAAATCAGCCAGCGAAACATTGGGCTGACCACTTGCTTTTTTTATTTGCTGGCGCAAAAATTCCAGTTTAATAACGGATGTATTTTCAGTTACCGTTACTGTGTCGGGGGCTGTTTTACTGGCAGGCCAAAAGCCTATTACCCCTTTTGCATTCAGCCATTTTTCGTCAATAATCTGTTGTAACAACTTCCGGGCATCATTGTATAATTTGGTGGCTTCAACACCAATAATTTTATCGTACAGCAAAGCTGGGAATTTACCATGCATTTCCCACGCAATAAAAAAGGGCTGCCAGTCAATGTAGTCAGCAATTTCTGCAAGATCGTAGTTATTAAAAACTTTGGTTCCGGTAAATGCAGGTATCACCGGTGTAAAATTCTTCCAGTCAATTACTGTACCATTTTGCTGTGCTTCTTTAAAAGGTAAATAATTTTTTATTGTTTTGCGGTTGGCAAAATCTTCTTTTAATTTATGGTATTCCGTTTTTATCCCGTTTAAAAAATCGGGCTTTGTGTCTTTATTTAACAAACTGCCTGCAACGGTTACACTACGGCTGGCATCCAGTACATGTATCACGCCGTTATCATATTCCTGCGCAATTTTTACTGCTGTATGCATACGGCTGGTAGTTGCACCACCAATTAATAAAGGCTGCGTCATTCCTCTTCTTTTCATTTCATGGGCCACGTGTACCATCTCATCAAGAGAAGGCGTAATTAAGCCGCTAAGGCCAATAATGTCCACCGAATTTTTAAGAGCGGCATCCAGTATTTTATCTGTAGCCACCATCACACCTAAATCAATAATATCATAGCCGTTACAGCCCAATACTACCCCAACAATATTTTTACCGATATCATGCACATCGCCTTTGACCGTTGCCAGTAAAATTTTTGCAGCACCTGCAGCTTCTTCGTTGATAGTGCCTGCAGCAAGGTGCGCCTGCTTTCTGGCTTCTTTTTCCTGTTCAATAAACGGGGTAAGTACTGCCACCGCTTTTTTCATTACCCGGGCACTTTTTACTACCTGTGGCAAAAACATTTTACCAGATCCAAACAGGTCACCAACTATGTTCATACCATCCATCAGCGGACCTTCAATAACATCTAATGGTTTAGGATATTTTTGACGGGCTTCTTCTGTATCTGAATCAATATAATCTGTTATGCCATTTACCAGTGAATGCGAAAGGCGTTTTTCCACCGGCTCCATTCGCCATTTTTCATCCTTTACTTCTACTTTACCTTTTGCCTTTACTTTTTCTGCGTGGATGATCAGTTTTTCCGTAGCCTCATTGTTATCATTATTACGGTTTAATATTACATCTTCACAAAGGTCACGCAGGGTAGGTTCTATTTCATCATATACTACCAGCTGACCTGCATTTACAATGCCCATATCCATACCCGCTTTGATGGCATAGTACAGGAACACACTGTGAATGGCTTCCCGTACATGGTCATTACCGCGGAAAGAAAAAGATACATTGCTTACACCACCACTCACTTTGGTAAGGGGCATCAGCCTTTTTATTTCTTTGGTTGCTTCTATAAAATCAACCGCATAATTATTATGTTCTTCAATGCCGGTGGCAATGGCAAAAATGTTGGGATCAAAAATAATATCCTGAGGATCATACCCAACCTGCTCCGTTAATATTTTATAAGCACGGTGACAGATTTCTATCTTACGTTCTTTGGTATCGGCCTGGCCAACTTCATCAAATGCCATCACAATTGCAGAAGCGCCAAAACTTTTACAAATAAATGCCTGTTCAATAAATTTGGCTTCGCCTTCTTTCATTGAAATAGAATTTACAATACATTTACCCTGTACACATTTTAAGCCTGCCTCAATGATCGCAAATTTGGATGAATCGATCATGATAGGAATCTTCGCAATATCAGGCTCAGCCTGTACCAGATTTAAAAAAGTAGTCATTGCTTCAATACCTTCCAGCATGGCATCATCCATGTTGATGTCAATTACTTGTGCCCCGCTCTCCACTTGTTGGCGTGCTACACTTAAGGCTGCTTCATACTGGCCATCTCTGATAAGACGGGCAAATTTTTTACTGCCGGTTACGTTGGTACGCTCACCTACGTTTACAAAATTTGTTTCGGGCCGCACTACCAATGGCTCTAATCCTGCCAGTCGTAAATATGGTTTTATATATGTTGGATCACTCATAGTTTTTTGTTTATAGTTCCATCAGCGCAAGTATTTTTATTACATTTCTTTCATGGAAAGAAGTAATGTTTTATACCCACTATTTCTTTTTCGGATAAGGAAAACCAATTGGATTTCTTTTAACCGCCTTAGGATATTGTAATAATTTTTTAAGATGATAAAAATGCTTTGAAAATCTTTATCATATGCTGTTAGCTTATTTTCAATTTTTTCTATTTTTAAAAACAATTCCTTGTTGTCTATCAGCAATTGCTTCATTTTTGTAAATTCCGGATGATTTAAATATTAACCTGGATAGCTGTTTCGGATTTGAGAACCGAAGAGAATATAGCTACACCCTGTTCAGTAAATTCATCCGGTAATTTTCTTATACCCCCACGTCTCTGAATCTCTGATATCACATTTTGTGATATCAGAGATTCAAATACTTCTGCCGTTAATTGAAACATAAAATAGTTTGGAAACCTTTGATTATTTCTTTTAACAGCCTGGTTTAATGCGGAAGTTGGATGACCATACATTGATGACAAATCTTTATCAAGCATAACTTTTACGCCACGCATACTATAAACACCGTCACTGATTTGTTGTTCTGTAACTTCCATACAAAAATTAAAGCGCTTCTTCTAAAACAGGTAATACCCTTGGCTTAAATTTAGCCACTTCATCTGCAATGTGTTTAATATGATCTGGTGTGGTACCGCAGCAACCACCTACAATATTCAGCCAGCCGTTTGCTGCCCACTCTTCAATGATATGTGCCGTTTCATGCGGTTGTTCATCGTACTCACCGAATGCATTGGGTAATCCTGCATTGGGGTAAGCAGAGGTGTAACAGCTGGCAATAGATGACAGCTCTTCAATGTGCGGCCGCATTTCCTGCGCACCCAGGGCACAGTTAAGACCAATACTGATTGGGTTAGCATGCTGCAGTGAAATATAAAAAGCTTCCAAAGTTTGCCCGCTTAACGTACGACCCGATGCATCTGTAATGGTTCCGGAAATCATGATAGGCAATTCAGCAATGCCTGCTGACCTGAAATAATTTTTGGCAGCATACACAGCAGCTTTTGCATTGAGGGTATCAAAAATGGTTTCAATCAATAACATATCTACACCACCATCAATCAATCCTTTTATTTGTTCTGTATACGCAACGGCTACTTCATCAAATGTTACCGCCCTAAAACCGGGATTGTTTACATCGGGCGATAAAGACAATGTTTTATTTAATGGCCCGATGGCACCCGCTACAAAACGGGGCTTGTCCGGATTTTTTGCTGTGTATTCATCGGCAGCTATGCGGGCGCATTTTGCAGCAGCCACATTTAATTCGTAGGCCAGCGCTTGCATATCATAATCAGCCTGTGCAATGGTGGTGCTGCTGAAAGTATTGGTTTCCAAAATATCTGCACCTGCCTCCAGATATTGCTTGTGTATACCTACAATAATCTCTGGCTGAGTAATGCTGAGCAAATCGTTGTTGCCTTTTACATCTGTATGCCAGTCTTTAAAACGATCAGCCCTAAAATCGACTTCTTCTAATTTTTCCCGTTGTATCATGGTGCCCATGGCCCCATCAATGATGAGGATTCTTTCTTTAAGGCAATCCCGTATTGATTTTTTCATTGCTTATATAAAAGTTACATTATTAACAAATAGTAGAAGTGAGTGACACAACGATGATGACCATTGCTGTTATCGCTCACTTAAAATATATATATAAACTGCTAAACGAGAATCAATCCGTGAAGATGTGAGGAATTGCTTTCGTTTATTAGTTCATTTTCCTTTATCGAAAAAGGGAGTGAATACAGGCTGAACAATAAACAAATCCACCTGTAAACAGTGTAAAATTATAACAACTTAGCCGTAATACAAAATGACGGTTTGGTGTCGGTTTTTAAAAAGGAGCGCCCCGATGGGCGAAAATGCATATTTAATATTTGTTTCCACAAAGGGGGGAGCTCCTATGGAGCCGGAAATGCAGGATGAATTTAAAAGATGTTCTACGGGATAATAACGTCATTAATTTCCGGCATTGATATAATTTTCTACCGGTATGCGGTTACTGATACTTTTTGCCAGTGTCATTTCATCAGCATATTCAAGTTCGCCACCAAAGGCAATACCACGGGCGATAGTAGTAATTTTTATAGGATAAGCTTTTAATTTTTTACCAATATAATAAATGGTAGTATCGCCTTGAATGTTGGCGTTGAGTGCGTAAATAATCTCGGTTATATTTTCCGTTTCCATACGTTTAACCAGGCTGTCAATATTCAACTGATCGGGACCAATGCCATCAAGCGGCGAAATAATGCCTCCGAGTACATGGTAAATACCGTTGAATTGCTGTGTACTTTCTATGGCAATTACATCCCGGATATTTTCAACCACACACAACATTTCCTGTTTGCGGGAAGCGTTACTACAAATATTGCAGAGCTCAGCATCAGAAATATTATGGCACCTGGAACAGAATTTTATCTCTTCTCTCATCAGTGAAATGGCTTCGCTGAAACGGGTAACATCGGATTTATCCTGTTTAATTAAATGCAGCACCAGCCGGAGGGCAGTTTTTTTTCCTATGCCGGGTAAGCGGGCGAATTCGTTTACTGCATTTTCTAAAAGAGAAGAAGAAAAAATCATTGTATAAAGTTAGTAGATACTGAATAATATGAAAATTGTTAACTAAAGAATTAATTATTACAATTCAATTTCCCGTTCATTATCCCAGTTAGCTTTGATGGTTAATTTTTTATCCAGCGTAAGCGCATGTTCGGGTTGAATTTTCTTTTTATAATTACCGGGATCCCAAACACCGTTGTTATTGGTATCGTATAAAATGCGCAATTCATATTCGCCCGGATTGAAAAATTTATCAGTCCAGTTTGGGCCGGTGGCCTTGATGGATTTTACAATTTCGGCGGAAATTAAAAATTGTATTACCGGGTGACGGGCTGAATCTATTTTGGTAAAACGTAAGGTTAAACTACCATAGTCACTTTCTTTTTTTGACTGAAATTTTATGGTATCTGATTTTGCCAATACGTTATTGGCAGAATCCGATACAGCACCTTTAGGAATAATTAAACGATAGTAATTTTCAAGGGGCCATTTATTTTTTATGATAATATTTTTACGGGTACTGTCCAATGAAATGCTGACCCCTTCTATTTTATTATAGTTGGTGTCTGTTAAAATTATTTTTGAACTATCGGATAATTTCAATTTATTATTAAAGCGCAACTCAAGGTTGGTAAGCACATCCTGTTGACCACCGGTACCCAGGCTGGAAGTGTACTTTAATTTTTTTTCTATCACAACACGAGCTGGTACAGCAGATACTTTTTTAATATCTTTTTCTTCTTCATAAGCATATAATCTTACGGAATCATTTTTACCATTTATCGTAATATCCTCATTGACAAATGCAAAACTTTCAATTTTTGAGTTATAGGTTTTGCCACCATCACCATCCTTTAAAGCATAAATTTTATACACACCTTCTGATAGATTGGTAAAAGTGAATATGCCATTCCTATCTATTTTTGCAATGTAGTTGGGTTTCCGCTGTTCTACGGAAGAATCGTTGCCATTGCGGTATAACAGTGCCTGTAGGGTACTGTCTGGCTTACCGGTTTCGGCCATTAGTACCTTGCCACTAAGTTTTAAAGAGTCGATCGTATTGCCAGTTGAAAATACATAGGTAAATTCTTTAAAGGGATTATTTTCATTGTTGTCAACAATGGCGTTTCCAAAGTTGATGGCGTAGGTTGTATTTTCTAACAGCGTATCTTTTAATTTAATGGATACCTCTTTCAATTTAAAATTGATAACAGGAAACGTTTTGGGATAAGGCGAAACGATCACATTTTTTTGAACCTCCAGTACATTGATGTATTCATCAAAAACCAATGTGATTTTATTTCCGGTAAAATTTGTAGATAATACTTTTGGGTAAGCACTCACTAAAACGGGGGGAATACTATCTCTTGGGCCACCGGTGGGAGCGCCAATTTGTGCACAACCACTACCCGTTACCGATAAAAAATAAATAAATAAAAAAGCAGCGGCAGTGTATAATAAATTTTTGATCTTCATTCAATGGTGTTGAACTGCAAACTTAAACTCTTTATGTTATTTGCCCGCAGTAGTAAATCATAAAATTGATTTAAGAAGGTTCTTCTTCCCCGGTAAGCACGTGCAATGCCACGGCCAGTTTATTGTCTTTTACAAAATTGCACCAATGGCAATCGGGTTTACCACAGCCGGTATAAAATTCACGTGCCTGTATTTTTGCCCATACCTCTTTAATTTGTTGCTTCACTGTTTCTATGTCGGCAGGATTGATTATAATTTTTTCTTTGCGGTAGGCTTTCTTTTTATCCGGCTCCACAAAATCAAATTCGGTGCTGATTACTTTCCAGTCCTTTTGTTCATAATTATCCACCAGTATTTTATAAAAAACTGCCTGCCGCCAGTAATCGCCACCATGGGGATCTTTATCGTTTGGTGGCTTCATCTTGGGTAATGCATTGTCTATGTTTCCACTTTTATAATCTACTACGTTAATTTCTTTGCCATTAAACTCCAGCTTATCCAGCTTACCTTTTAGCGGAACGCCGTTTACTACCACTCCTTTAATATTTCTTTCTACAGTTACAATCTTGTTCCAGGTATGCACATATTTATCATAGTATTCCGGTAATACCATGGCTCCCTGTTCCATCCTTCTGTCAAACTCCTCTTCTGTAAAATTCTCCCGGTGTTTGCGAAGGTACCTGCTAAAGTCAGCCACCATTTCTTCTTTGGGTGGAAAGGTTTTTGTTTCGCTTGCAAGCATTTTAGTAAATAGTTTTTCTACTGCATGATGGATGGCACTTCCAAATTCCAGGGTTTCGCTTTTGCCGGCGGGAATACGGATTAAGTTTTTATAATAAAAGCCCAACGGACAATCGAGGTATGCACTCAACGCTGTTACGTTCATCGTAAATTTATCCAGCAATGCGGTGATAAAGTCTTCTTCACTTTTTTCAATTTCAGGAGCCTGTGCAGCAAACTGCAATTGCTGAAACGCCATCATATCTTCGTCAGGTAAGGCGATGCGTTGTATCGGTAAAGAATGCTGTTCTAAAATTTCTGCCAAAAACATCGACGGTTCCATTTCCTTTCCATCGTTTTTATATTGAGCGTACGAAATATACAAGTATTTTTCTGCACGGGTAAGCGCCACATAAAATAACCTCCTCAATTCTTCCTCTTCGCTGGCTTTAGGCTGAGAGGAAAACAAGGTATCCGGCATTTTATAACCACTGCCAGGCTTGCGCTTTTTTTCCCAGCTGGATGCATTAATACCAGCAAAGAATACATGCTCAAACTCAAGTCCCTTGCTGCCATGTGCCGTTAATAAATTCACTCCTTTATCGCTTCCTGATACCTGGGAGAGCGGTAATTTTATTTCCTCTTTCTCCATAAGGTCTACAATTTTTATCAGGTCATCCAGATTTAAAAATGGATTGCGGGCTGTTTCATCTTTTATAAAATCAAACAATTTTGTAAGCAGTTGCAACAGTGCTACTTTATCTTCACTTTCCATAATGTAGGTAAGCACGCCGCCACTATGAATGATCTTTTCAAACAACTGTTGCAATGTAACATTTGACACATCTGATATAAGTTGTTCGATGATGCCGCTAAAATTTTTAAGCTTTTGGTTGATGCCGGCATCAAACAAATCTTTTGGCAGTGCATTGGCTTTATCGTACAATAATTTACGGATAGCGGTTTGCTCATTGTTGTATCTTCTTTTATTTACCTCCACTGTAATTTTGGCAATTTCAATGGGAGGAATTTTATAAAAATCAAAGTGCAAAATTTCAAATAATATTTTATCGCCACCATAAGGTATATCATGCTCTGCATTTAAATATCCCAGCAGCGCAACGATTTTTTTTGCAAAGGGATGCTCCAGAATATTTAGTGACCGCTTACTAAAAACCGGGATCTTTTTTAACCGCATGTAACTGGCCAGTTCTTCACCATATTTATTTTCTTTATAAATAACGGCAATTTTTCCGGGAGCAGTTTGTTTTTGTAAAAGGTTATACACTTTATTAGTGATGTCCGCCATTTCATCTCTCACAGAGTTGTATTCTGTAATAACGGGTAAATGTAAAATGGATTTTAAAATTTCTTTGGATGAAATTAATTCTTTACTAAGTCCCTCAATTTGTTTTACCAATCGTTCTTCATTTTTATTGATCAGGGTTTTTGAGATGTCGAGTATTGGTTGTGTGCTTCTGTAGTTATTTGTTAGTACCACCGTTTTTAAACCAGCTACATATTTATCTGCAAAGCTGAGCATGTTCTCTACGTTTGCTCCCTGAAAGCGATAAATGCTCTGGTCATCATCACCTACCACAAATATGTTGGGATTATCCCAATAATTAATAAGCAGCTGAACCAGTTTGTTTTGAGTACCACTTGTATCCTGAAACTCATCTACCAGGATATACCGAAAGCGTTCCTGGTAATCGGAAAGTACCTGGGGATTTTCTTCAAAAACGTTAATCACCCAATTAATCATATCATCAAAGTCGTACCTGTTTTTTTGGCGCATCAACCCCTGATAATTATCAAATTCATTTACCGCCGCACGTAGTTTTTCCGCCTTGTCTGTTTCTTCATCAATCTTGTCCTGCTTTTTATCCCCGGCGTTAAATTGTTTGTATTTTCTTTTGTAGACAAACTCATCCCTTAGCGGAAGATCTTTTATAAAATCATCTATTTTTTCATTGATTAATATTGGCGGCCATCCTTCCCTTTTCATGTTGCTGAATAAACTGCGCAGGTTATTTACTTCATAATACACATCTCCTCTATAACGTTTAAGCGGGTGGTCTTTTTTAAAATTATCAATCAGTTTTTTAAACAACTGAATACTCTCCAGTTCAGAAATTGCATCTAAAGAATTTTTTTCAAACAACGATAAATTATCCTGGATAACATCATTACAAAAAGCATGAAAAGTATAGATGTTCACTTTATATGCATCGGCACCAATAAACTGTTGCAAGCGTCGCCGCATGGCAATGGCACCGGCATCTGTGTAAGTGAGGCATAAAATATTTTCCGGAAGGGCATCGGTATCCAATAATATCTTACCGATTCTTGCAGCGAGTATTTGAGTTTTACCAGTGCCTGGTCCGGCAATTACCATTACTGGTCCTTCAATGGCATCAACGGCTATGCGTTGCTGTTCATTAAGTTTTTTATACTCTTCAGTAAATTTATTTTTAAGTTGTTGCTGGTATGTTTGCATGGTATTTACAGGCCGGTTTTATTAAAATAATTAATTCAGGAGAAATTGTTTAAAGATAACAAGTGTGCTGTTAGCTTTAAAATTTTTGTGGTTGTATCCACAACACTGAAACGGTCTTTTATATCAATTACTCTCCAACTGTCGACCGGATTTCTGCGCCTCATCTGCTATTGCACCCGCAATATGCAACATAATTTATTTACAGGAGCTAATAAAAATAAAACAAAATACCTTTCTCATTGTTATAGGGTAAAATGCAAAAATGAGCAAGGTATATTCATTAAAAACCATTCAACAAATCCCCATTACCCTCGACGCAGCCTGGGATTTTTTCAGCAGTCCTGCAAACCTGCAAAAAATTACGCCGGATACGATGGGGTTTACTATAATTTCCAAATACCATGGTGATAAAATGTACCCGGGACAAATTATTGAATACACCGTAAAGCCTGTGCTGGGGATTCCTTTATACTGGATGACAGAAATAACCCATGTAGCCGATAAAAAATATTTTGTAGATGAACAGCGCTTTGGACCTTATAGTTTATGGCACCACCAGCATCATTTTAAAGCCATTGATGGCGGGGTTGAAATGACAGACATTGTACATTACAAAATACCCTTTTGGTTTTTGGGAGATATTGCCCATTCGCTGTTTGTAGAAAATCAATTGAAGGCAATATTTGATTATCGTTTTACCAAAGTAGTATCCCTTTTTGGAAAACTGAAATCGCCTTCTTTTGTTTAAAATATAAGATTTTAAATCGTATTCAATCTTCAGTTTTTAATGAGGCTGTATCGTAACTATGATACAGCCTCATTTTATTTGGATACCTGATTGAGCACCTGCTCCGTTGACGAATTTTTCAGGGCCCTCTTTAAATTATTATACAACCCTATTTTTTTCAAATTTTATTTTACACCATTTCTTTTGTAAAGTGTAAAAATAACGGTAAGTGGTATTGACATTACCTTCAAGGATTTATATCTTGTATAAAATTTAATTAAATGCCTGCAATGTAATTTAATAACTATTTTAAATAGCAGACCAACGGAAAATATACAAGCGCATTAAAAAAAGTAATGTCGTAAAATGTACATTGCAAAAAATCCACTCCGAAATATAAAAGGCGATAATAACAAGCGTGCATTGGAAGCAGCTATTATTTTACAGCTATTTACAAAGGTTAAATTGGTTTATTTAGCATTTTAAATAACATTTTCTTAATTTTTAAAACATCCTCATTATGGCAAAGAAAACAAATAATTTAAAGCCGGTTTTTAAAATGGGATGGTTACCCGACCTGCCCGATGCAAGGGATTTTGCATATGCAGCTCCATTAAAACTTATGCAGAAAATACCTCTAAAAGCAGATCTGCGCCTGGGCTGTCCACCCGTTTATAACCAGGGAGGATTGGGGAGTTGTACAGCCAATGCGCTTGCTGGCGCATTTGAGTTTGGCATAAAAAAACAGGGCAAAACAGACTTTATGCCCAGCCGTCTTTTTTTATATTTCAATGAAAGGGTTGCGATACATACTGAAGCCAGCGATAGCGGCGCCTTTTTACGGGATGGTATTAAATCATTAAACAAAGATGGTATTTGTAAGGAAAAAGAATGGGTATACGATGACAAAGATTCTCCGGGCGCAAAGTTTACTCAAAAGCCAACCGCTTCCTGCTACTCACATGCACTGCAAAATCAAATTATTTCTTATCAGCGGCTGGCAAATAGTAACATCAATAGCTTAAAAGGTTGCCTTGCAGATGGGTATCCATTTGCTTTTGGCTTTACTGTTTACGAAAGTTTTATAGCGCCGGCAGTGGCTAAAACAGGTATTATGCCCATGCCCGATTTTAATAAAGAAAAGGTAGCAGGAGGGCATGCAATTCTTGCTGTGGGGTATGATGAAAAAAAACAACTGGTGCTGATAAGAAACAGCTGGGGAGCAACCTGGGGTATTAAAGGATATTTCTGGATGCCTTATGCTTACATTACCAATGCACATCTCTGTGACGATTTTTGGACTATCCGGCTCATAGAATAATGTATTTCACAAAATGCAACAAAGAATATAAAAGTACAGAACTAAACAACACAAATTTTTATGTACTTTATTTTTGGGGGTATTCTTTGTACAAAACAAAACCTATCCCGGCATTCTTGTAATGTACTTTTCCATTTGTTTTATTTGATCAGCAATTTGGGGCGTAGTGGGTTTAAGGCCTTTTGCTTTTCTAAAATATTCTTTCCCCGCCCTGAATTCTCTTTTATTGATCATGATGGAAGATAATTGTAAATATGCCGCTGCTTCATTTTCCTTGTCGGGTAAACCAGAACGTATGGCTCCACGGATATAGCTTTCAGCCTGCCTGATATCACCTTTTTGCATTGCCAGCATACCCAATTGTAATTTATTGGCACCCTCCGCCTGTTTCATTTGTCCTCCTAAAATTCCGCCATCACTCATTAATGACTGGCTCAACTTTAAATTCTTTTCAGCGCTTTCATAATTCTGATCGGCCATATCCAGGTTACCTTTTACAGTATAATAAACCGACCTTATTGGCTTGATCAATAAATTGGGAAACCATACAGATGCCAGCACTTTTTTAGCTCCTTCTAAATCGCCGGTTTCCATGCATTCCTGTATCAGGCGCATGGGGCCAAAAATAAAATGCCCCACAATTAATATTACCGCAGCAAGGTACAATACAAAAGAGGGCCAGAAACCAGCCTCAACATTTGTAAATATAGCCAGTAGTAATAGCACTATTCCTATCCATAAACGATATTTAATACCCAGGGTTAACCATTTCATACACGTAAAAAATTTGGATGGCAAAGATAAGGTTAAGAAAATTACGAACGGCCAATGAGGAAGCAGGTTGTTTTTGATTAAAGGATAAAGAAAACAATCAATGTTGGAAGCTATTGGGTTGTTTGTTACTTTTGCACTCCAAATTGAGTGCAGCCACAGCAGTTATTTTTGAAAAGGTCCCGTAGTTCAGTGGATAGAATAGAAGTTTCCTAAACTTTAGACACAAGTTCGATTCTTGTCGGGACCACTTACCTAAATCCTAAGTTATTCATAATCAATAAATTATGGAGATATTTTTTATTTATAACTCCTATTTACACTCATTTTTGATTAAACTCCTTCCTTTAATCTGAAATACTTCCTGATAGTCTTTCTTCAAAAGTTCAAAGGCTTTCTTATTCTTTTTTCAATTGGCCAAGGTATCTTAAAAAGCTGTATAAATCAAGAGATTTACGTCAGGTTGTGCCTCCAGTAAAGAACGCTATCTACAATTGAAAGGATTATATTTTACCCACATTGACTGCATGCGGATCATTTAATTGAGTAGTTTAAACCTTGAACCTTTGCCAATTTTAGTTTATTCCTAATCAGTGAATTATTTTGGATTTAAAGGCAACTGCAATTGTTAGAGACATATATCTGCTGACAATGAACGAAGTGCCTGATATTAGTTATCCTTATTCTTTTTTATTTCCTCCTTCAAAAACTGGTTAAATTCATTTTCCCTTTTCTTATTAGTAAGATAATTAGTCATTAAAAATTCCATCTTTTGCTTTATGGTATCTGCCAGTTGTAAACTTTGAGTAAGCAGAACTTGTTTTTCTTTTTCCATTTCTACCAACTGGTTATGCAGTTCCATTGTATCTTTAGATTTTTCTAAAATTGTGTCTTGTTTAAACCGCATTTTATCCGCCAGTGCAAAGCGATGATCTTTTAGTTTTTCTGCACGACATTCTATGATGGCAATTTCTGCAGCAAGCGCTCTGAAATTTGGCTCGTGGTTATCACAAGAAGAAGAAATAAATAGCAATAGGATATAAATACAAAACCGTCTGCACATGATAGTGAGATATTTTAATGTATACAAATTTATAGCAACTGCTTAGTGAACATTGAGGGGCCAGTTGATAAGATGGTTAACATTATCGCCAATAGCACGCCCTACCTGTAACCCTTTGTCGTTATCCATGGCGTAATGGAGACCTCCATAATAACGGGAACTGGCACACTCTTCCGCAATTTCATTAAAATTATTGTAATTGCGTGGTTGAAATCCATAGCGTAACTGGCTGTAGTCGGTAAACTGGTAATTACCACTACCATCAGTAAACATACTGGTAAACACCCTTACCCCTGCTCCTATTTCGCAGGAGTGGCCGGATGTATATGCCGGGAATGGTGGAGTACCTATAATGGTGGAGAAAGAAGGATCAATATATTTTTTTATATAACTCACCGGCCTTATTAACAGGTATTTATATTTTTCTTTCCAGCAACTGATAAAAGCATCATTCTCTGCGATACTTAACCGGACATAGGCTACAGCTGTTTTTGCTAATGTAGCCCTGCCCTGCTGCAATAACTGTGTCATAATATTAAATGTATGCCCTGTGGGAGTGCAGGTATTAAAAGGATCGTCTGCCCAATACCTGGTGATCTCCACCTGCTCCGGCGTATTATTTTTTACCTGTTTATACACACTCATGGCTTCCTTATAAAAAGCAGAGCCGGGCATAGAAGAAAACGCAATAGGATCGGATGGTTGCGTACTGGTGATATTGGCCGAAAGAAAAGGCCTGTTATTACCCCAGTTAGGACTTACAGGATGCAGTGTGGCGCCAGTAGGCACCCAGCAAAAGGAATCTATCTTCACCTCATAGGGAAGTTGAAAAGGATCTAAATAAGCCTGATCGCCGCCGTCAGTTTTACTATAATTATAAATGGCTGCTGATACATCTTTACCAAATTGTATGGAACGGGTAATCACCTCTGTACTTTCACCGGCAGACAGGCTGGCGAGGTTCGCTGCTTCCATACTGTCTACAGAAGCACTATTGGAAGCATTGATCTTACCTTGAAACATATCCCTGATCATTGCTGATATTGCAGTATTGGATACCATTTCCCAATTGTATTTTTGATTAGCGGCTGATTTTGAAAGGGATGATGCATCCAGTCCATTAAGCTGCCCACCAAGGCTTTGAGCACCATTTATACCGTTTACCACAGCTTCATAATTAACGATACCAATATACCCATACGCACGGGACACTTGCGGGGGAAAAAAGCCTGGAGTAGATTTAGAAATAGTACACAACAGGTCAAAGTATTTCCTTACCTGTTCCCCGCTATACTGATCCGCAGTATTGACACCAATAGTAACAACAGGTGCATCGGATTTACTACAACCCAATATCGATAATGTACAAACAAAAACAAAGAGAAAAATTTGTTTGAGGTTCATATGTAAAATGGTTTGTTGATTATCAGAACGTTTTTTGAAAGCTTTGATATATTGTTAAAACATTAAATAATTTATAAATACCAGGAAAAACTACCATTAGCACCAGAGCTAGCTTCCTTATTTGCATACGCCTTTTTTAGATAACCATTCTCCATGACCTGTATCCTTATCTAACACAGATTAATAAAAAGTGTCATTGTCAGATATAACAGTACAAATATTAAACCAATCAGGAGCACTGTTTTTATACTGCAGATACTAAAGACCTTATCCGATGAACACCTGCCATTGAAGCAAACGCTTTGTAAACAATGAGCTTACGAGGCTTTTTTTGTTTTAGGGATCAGATTAAAGATTTAAAATTGATTTATAATATCCTTCACGCTAATATAAACAATAAAATATCAACCATTATAAATGATTGCACTAAGCCAAATGCTTATTGATGTACACATGGTGCCCGCCGGGGCAAGAGTAATGGTATTAGGCAGAGATGGTATGGTGATAGCTGATTCATCAATATTCTCCGTCCAGGTACTGTAGCAGCAAAGGCTACGCTTGTTGTATCATTTACCCCACTAAAGTTACCGATTACTTCAACGTTTGTGCCATCGATTCCACTAAATTCAAATGTTTTTTCGGCCTGGTTCAGGTTATACTTAAACAATGTAGTTGTAAAAACTACATTGCTGGTTTTTACCCTAATCATTTTGGCATACACGGTTAGCATCAGCCCGTATTCCCAATGGAGTGGTTTTGGAGATAACTGTCCAATAAATTTATTGATGCTAACACCATACCCCCCTCGTGTCAGCAGATACCATTCGATTTACGCAAAGGTTCTTAAGAGGTAAAAAAATAGCAGTTACGCAGGGATTTTATACTGTTATCATATGATAGTAAAATCTTATTTTGATACTAACCTGTAGCGAAAGCCATTCAACTATATACTGCACCAGGTGCACCAAAACCTCATTTCGCTACCCACTTACCTAAGCAAAATACGGAATGGCTTGAAAATTGAACCATTTTTTACAAATCTCATTTTTTATGGAACAATCTTTAACCAAAAAACCTGTCATCCTGCTTATTGATGATGACAAGGACCTACTAGAATTAATGAAACGAAAATTAATAAAAGAAGGATGTGTGGTTAACATTTCTCAAAATGGGGCAAAAATAAATGAAATAATTGCAGATCAAACTCCCGATTGTATTTTACTTGATATTCATATGATTGGTGTAAACGGAAGCGATATTTGCAAAAAGCTTAAGTCGGAGGATCAAACCAGCAACATACCCATTTTACTTTTATCAGCAAACCATAATATTGAAAAAATAGCAGTAATTTGTGGGGCAGACGGTTACATTTCAAAACCAATGGATATATCCCTATTTGTGGAAAAAATTAAAAGTGCCTTGAAACTTAAGCTTTCCCTCTAACCATTAAAACGGACAGCTATTTTCTTTGCTCTTCTCTACACTTCACCGATTATTTGTACCACTTAAAGTTAAGTAGATAACTCTTGCTCAGCTGGAGAGCACAATCACTTCAGTTATCTTTTGTGTTTACAGCATGAAATAAAACCTTTCCTTCAAGATGATTTATTTTTTCGAAATTTGTATACCAATAATGGGCTAGTGTACAAGCGGTCTTTTTAAAACCGTAGGGCAATAACTGGCCTCCGTCAAATAATAAGCAGGTATCATTGCTAATTGATTTTTAATTTAATTATGCTTTCAATAAATTTAACCTGTTTTCCTGTAATCAAATTTTGTATGATTATCGCTGCCGTTTTATTTGCTATACTGCTTCTAAATTCCTGTATGTATTCACAAAAACTAATGCCTATCCGCAATTAGGTGCAAACTAATAAATTTAGTATATTTGCTATATAAATTAGTAAAATGATAATAGACAATTTCTTTTCTGAGTTTTCTACGGAGAGTGCTTGCAAACTCTACTTTAAATCACAACGTGAAT
>NZ_JACMOO010000383.1 GCF_014377975.1 Ferruginibacter sp. | reverse complement strand
TTGTATTTTCGTCTTTGCCAGTTGGCGCAAGGACAGGTTGAGCCGGGGCTGTTCCTTCCAACCTGAACCCATCGGCATTAAAGCGAATATTAAAACCATCCGTTTTTGTAAAATAACTTTTTGTAAAACACAGATAATAAATTGCATCCAGTAGGTTGGTTTTTCCGCGGCCATTTAAACCGCAAATGCCAATGATTCTTTCAGTAAAACTGAAAGAATCAAAATCATAATTCTTAAACTGAGTGATTGTTATTTTTGAAAGCCTGAACATAAAGCTGCAAGATATATCAAAAGCGAAAGTTTTTCTCCCGATACTAATAACAAATAAATTTTAAAAATCAGCGTCAGCGGTATAATGTTGATTCAGTATTTTTATTCTATCTCTTTTTAAATACTGCTATCATATTTTAAATGTTAACCTGATTATATGTCAGCAAACCGATGACTTTAAAGCGCTTTTACGTGTTAAAGTCCCATCCGGCACAGCCTCTTTTTAGCTTGTTTAATTTATTAATTTCTCCCTTATCTTTGCAGCCTAAAATTAAAACCCATTGGCAACAAAGTTTTCTAAAGAAACCTACCTGTATTGGTACGAACTAATGCTTTTATTGCGCCGCTTTGAAGAAAAAGTAGGTCAATTGTATGGAATGCAAAAAATTCGCGGCTTCTGCCATCTGTATATCGGACAGGAAGCTATTGCAGCGGGATGTATGACTGCTACGAATGCTGATGATAAATTTATTACCGCCTACCGTTGTCATGCATTGGCAATTGCCAAGGGTGTAACCCCAAAATCTACCATGGCTGAATTGTATGGAAAAGCCACTGGTTGCAGCAAAGGAAAGGGAGGAAGTATGCATATTTTTGGTGTGGATGTTGGTTTTTTTGGTGGTCACGGTATTGTAGGTGCACAGATAGGAACGGGAGCCGGGTTGGCATTTGCAGAAAAATACCGGGGCACAGATAATGTAGCACTTTGTTTTTTTGGAGATGGTGCTGCCCGCCAGGGAATGTTGCATGAAACCTTTAACATAGCCATGCTTTGGAAATTACCGGTGGTATTTATTGTGGAAAATAATAACTATGCCATGGGTACTTCGGTGGCTCGTACCAGTAATGTACTGGATCTTTATAAATTAGCCGATGCGTATGATATGCCTGGAGATAGCGTTGATGGCATGAGCCCGGAAGATGTACACAATGCAGTGTTAAGAGCCGTAAACCGTGCAAGGGAAAAAGGTGGCCCCACTTTACTAGAAATTAAAACTTACCGTTATAAAGGGCATAGTATGAGTGATCCTCAGAAATACCGCACCAAAGATGAGGTAGAAGAATACAAAGAAAGAGATCCTGTTGAACATGTGTTAAAAGTGCTGAAAGAACAATATAAATTAAGCGAAGAAGAAATTGAAGTAATAACCAACAGAGTGAAAACTCAGGTGGAAGAGAGTGTACAATTTGCAGAGGAAAGTCCCTGGCCAAATGATGATGAGTTGTTGAAAGATGTTTACATTCAGGAGGATTATCCTTTTATAACCGATTAATAATTTAACCGCTGGAATTACTCGTAGCTGGTAGTTTTTTCCAATATCTTATAATACCTACCGGCCTTAAAACAAATACAAACAATGGCAGAGAATCAAGTTACAGTTACCGATGTGGAAACGAATGACATAGTTGAAAAAGCAAAGGGCTTTTGGGCAAAATTCAGTAAAATAATTATGTATGCTGGTACCGCAATCATTATAGTTGCAGGCGGATGGCTCGGATATAAAAATTTAGTGATGATTCCCAACGAAGAAAAATCTACAGAACAGATTTTTCCGGCAGAGCAGTTGTTTGATAAAATGACCCAACAGGGATTCAATAAAGATTCTATCGGCATTGTTTTAAACGGGGGTAATGGTATTACCGGAGTTTTAAAAGTAGCGGGTAATTATGGCAATACATTAGCTGGTAAAAGGGCGCATTTTATTGCCGGTGCCTGCTACCTGCACAACAAAGATTTTAATAATGCCATTAAACATTTAAAAGAATTCTCTACCAGCAGCAAGCAGCCGCAAAGTGCCTGTTACCGTATGTTAGGTGATGCTTACTCCGAATTAAAACAAAATGATGAAGCATTCAGTTATTATAAAAAGGCAGTAGATGTTGCAGATGTTAAAGATGAATCAACCCGTTTTTTATCATTATCAAGAGTAGCTTTATTTTGCGAAACTACCGGTAAAACCAAAGAAGCAATTGACTTTTACCAACAAATTAAAGATGAGATTACACCTTCTTTTTTAAGGGATAACCGGATAGATTTTCCGGTGGATAAATACCTGGCAAGATTGGGTGTTACTAAATAAATACCATGGCAATTTCAACAGAAAATTTATATTCCACAGCAGGCATCCAACTACCAAAGGGTGCCTGTGTAGTAATTGTTCGCACCGAATGGAACGCGGCTTCTATTGATAAATTAGAAGCTGGTTGCGTAAAAGTATTGCAGCACAATAAAGTACCCTTTAAAATTGTTACGGTACCGGGTGCGTTTGAAATTCCATTTTGTATAAAAAGTTATTGGGATGCGCATAAATATAAAGATGATAAACCATTTGCGTTTATTGCCCTGGGTTGTGTAATCCGTGGTGGAACTCCACATTTTGATTATGTTTGCAAAGGAATAACCGAAGGAATTTTGCAGGTAAATTTATGTTTACCTGTGCCTACTATCTTTGGTGTGCTAACTACCGATAATCAACAACAAGTAGACGACAGAACCGGCGGCATTCACGGCCATAAGGGTGAAGAGGCCGCAGTGACTGCATTAAAAATGATTGCGTTGAAACATAGTTTTTTCTAAGTAAAAATTTCCAGCTTCTTTTAATTTAAAACTCCTGTATACTTTTTTATCCGGGATAAAATTCATTTTCCCATCCTGGGATAACAGCATGAAAGTTCAGCTATTTATACCTTGTTTTGTTGACCAGCTTTATCCGCAAACAGCTTTTAACATGATAAAGGTTTTGCGGAAGGCAGGTTGCGAAGTAACTTATAATACCAATCAAACCTGCTGTGGCCAACCTGCTTTTAATGCCGGCTTTTGGGACGAAGCCAAATCTGTTTGTTATAAATTTTTAAAAGACTTTGATACGGCTGATTATATTGTTGCACCTAGTGCAAGCTGTGTTGGATTTGTAAAAAACTATTTCTCAAAACTATTTGATGATCCCGCCATACTAAGCCAGGTTGAAAATACCGGTAAACGAATTTTTGAATTTTCAGAATTTTTAATCGATGTATTACGGATGGATAATATAGGAGCTTCGCTGAACGCTAAAGCCACGTATCACGATAGTTGTGCAGCATTGAGAGAATGTAAAATAAAAGAAAGTCCCCGTAAATTATTAAGCAATGTAAAAGGCTTAGAACTCATAGAAATGAATGATATTGAAACCTGTTGTGGCTTTGGAGGAACTTTCGCTGTAAAATTTGAAGGAATTTCTATTGGTATGGCCGATCAAAAAGTGACGAATGCGCTGTCTACAGGCGCAAGTCTTATTATCTCGACCGACCTTAGTTGCCTTATGCATATGGATGGTTACATTAAAGGAAAGAACCTGCCCCTTAAAACAATGCATATTGCAGATGTACTGGCTTGTGGTTGGAATTAGCCACGACCTTGTAATTAGGTTACTGCACTAAATTTTAACTGCAATCAGTCTCCACAATTTAAAATTGGTCCCTCAACCAGCTATTTTGAAATATTTTCTGAATTAATCTTTTCTGTTGCTGGTGTTGATTTCATACCTCCCTCCATTTCATTTTTTACTGTCTCCTTTGCATCATTAAAATCACGTACACCCTTGCCGATACCTTTCATTAATTCAGGTATTTTCTTTCCCCCAAATAAGAGCACTACGGCCAATAAAATAAAAATCCATTCTGTGCCACCTGGCATTGCTAAAAAAATAGCTAAAAGTGAGTTTGTTACTAACATAATAATAATTTTGTGAGTGTAAAATAGTTAATTGACACCGAAAGTCAATGCGCTAATTTTTAAGCGGAAAAATTTAAAAAATTTGCAATTATTTAAAAAGAACAGCTGTACTGCTACAGCCATTCTTTTATTATATTTATGCAAAGAATGGGGTAACAATTGCTACCACCTGGTCTTTGGTTAACGGTTCATCAAAAGCTTCCGAAGCAGCATTGGCGGATATCATAAAGCCACCAATATTTACAATATTTACACCTGCCTGGGCAATGGCTTCTTCTCCATTATAACTTGCTTGTACAGCACTGCTGCCAATACCACTTTGGTTTAATGTAATCCACGGTTTAACAGTTACTCCGGCGGGTATAAGTCCACCATTTGCGCTACGCATCTGGCGTATGTGGGCGGCATGTCTTGCTTCAACAGAATGAATGTTTAAAGCAGCAGTAAGTACATCATGGTTACCAATTAAATTACCTGCCTGTCCTTTGTATGCTCTTACACCAGTATCTTCAAAAGTTTGTGCAACTGCTAAAAACAAAGCATAGTCAGTAAATACACTTGTAAAGTTTCCTTTAGCGGTAAAATCAAAAGATGCTGCAGTAAAAGCAACTGGTGTTCCACCCAGCGAGGTGATAGCCGTTTTTAAAAAGTTAACGTGTGCTATTTCATGATCGCGAATTTTTTGAATTGCCATCAACGGCGCACCTGCTGGTATAGCTAAAGTACCACCCATTGCAGCAGCGTACCCTGCTTTATAAAATTCTGACTCAAGGTATTCCAGCGTTAAAGCAAAATTGAGCACGTCAGTAATAGCATCTTTCGGGCTGGAAGGACTGCCGTAAGCTTTATTCAACATGCTTCCAAAGGCGATTGGTAATGCAGCAATTGCTACCTTGCCTGAAAATTTTGCAAAACTTTTCATTGCGCTTCTTCTTCCATCAAGTCTTTGATATATTTCCGGATCAACGCTTTCAATTTCGTTAATTATATTTTCTATTTTCATACAATAAATTTAAGAGGTTGGTAAATTGCTGTAGTTTAATTTTGTTTTTACATAAGTGCCTGCGATCGCAAAAACCTGGCTGGGCGAACGACTCATGTCAAGTGCGTTGGCGTCCAGTCCATCTGCAAAAGATCCTGGCATAATAAGATCTCTGATGTAGGCGGCATGTCTTCCTTCTACCGAAACAATTTTTCCTGCCAATAACAAATAGTCAGCGCTTTTTAATAGTTTACCTGCACCATTATACGCAGAGATACCAAGGTCTTCAAATGCTTTGGCAGTGCCTAAAACACTATCCCTGCTGCTAAAATTAATAGAAGAAAAATCTAAGTCCAAAGAAATGATAGCACCGGCAGCCAATGCAGCTTTAAAGAACTCTCTGTGTGCAACTTCATGATCCCGGATATCACCTAATAACGCACTTTCTGAAGCAGTAATACCTGCATAAGGAGATTCAAAAACCTTCGTGTAGAAAGCAGCTTCAATCTGTTCCAGCGTATAAGCATAGTTTAAAATACCTACATCTCCTGAACCCAGATTAACTCCGGTGTTGTTGGAAGGGGTATCAGTTTTTTTACAGGCAGCGGCTGTCATAAGCAACGCAGAAGCACCTCCAATATATCCTAAAAATTTTCTTCTGGATAAATTTTTAATGTCACCTTCTGCCACTTCCATAAGGTCTCTTTCGGATGAATTTTTTGTTGGCATAACGAATTTAATTTTGTTGTGAAAAAAGAATTGAATTTTATATTCAATCTGTTACAGGTACGACAGAAGATAGTGCGTGGATTTAAATTAGACTGGTTTGTAAATATTTTTTATTTCTTAAATTAATAAATGAGGATGATTATGTTTGCAAACGGGGAGTTTATTTCACAATTTTTAAAATAGTATCATGCCATATTGGTTAGTAAAGTCAGAACCTTTTAAATATAGCTGGGAGCAGTTTGTAAAAGACAAAAAAACTTTTTGGGATGGAGTTCGCAATTATGCAGCCCGTAATAATTTGAAGGCGATGAAAAAAGGCGACGAGGTTTTATTTTACCACAGTAATGAAGGAGTGGAAATTGTGGGCATAGCAAAAGTTGCCAAAGAATATTATCAGGACCCCACGACAGTTGAAGAAGCCTGGGTAGTGGTGGATTTAAAACCAGTTAGAAAACTAAATAAAACAGTAACGCTGGTGAAGGTAAAGGCTGATAAACGATTGGAAAATATGGCCTTGGTAAGGCTTGGCAGGTTATCTGTACAACCTGTTACTGCTGATGAGTGGAAGGTAGTAATGGAACTGGCAGGAGAAAAACATTCATAGTCAGCAGGTTAAAAAAATCACCCATATATTTTGAATATTAATTCTCTCAAACAATCTTTTTAAATTAATAACAATAGAATAACATTATTAATTGTCTGTTAACTTAGTTTCCACTAAATACATGGAACTGATGTATACGCCTAAAATCCTTCATTTATGTTTGAAAGAAGTATTCTTAAACACGATTCTGGTTAGCACTGGAACAATGGTCAGGATCTTTTTTTTGAAATTACCCGTATCTTTATATTGATTAAAATTAATAATTATGAAAAGTTATCAGTACCTGCTTGTTTTCTCAATAGCCTTAATAGTGGGGTTATCATGTAAAAAAAATAACCCGGCGGAACCTGCTGGTCCTCCTGCCGGAAACGACACATTAGTTGTTGCTTCCATGAAAGATTTATTATTGGATTCGCTGTATTTGTATACCAAAGAGGAATATCTCTGGCATGAAGTAATACCATCTTATACCGCCTTTAATCCAAGGCAATTTACGGGCAGTACCGATCTTATTGCTGCCCAGAATGAAATGGCTGCAATCAGGGCTTTACAGCCACAGGATAAAAAACACCATTACAGTTTTGTAACTACCCAGGCTGGTTCGGACGCCATACAAACAGGTAACGATCAAGACTATGGTTTTTTTATAAAGGCAGCTGCCCTGCACAAATCATCCCCGGTAGATTCTGTTCATTGGTATGTTCAGTATGTTTACAAAAATGCTCCATCAGGTATTGCGGGCGTTCAAAGGGGATGGTATATCAGCAAGATAAATAATTCACACATCGGTTACGATAACGCCAGCGTAACAGTTTTAAATGACGTCTTTTTTGGTGCCGGCACTTCCGCTAGTTTCACTTTTACAAAATCTGACGGCAGCACGGTTGACATTAATCTTGCAAAGGGAAACTTTACAGCCAATTCTGTTTTATATACAGATGTCATTACAAATGGTGCTAAAAAAATCGGTTACATTGTATTTAATCAGTTTTTTGGTGCCGGTTCTGTCACTGAATTAACAACTGCTTTTAACGATTTTGCTGCTAAAGGTATTAATGAACTTGTAGTTGACCTTCGGTACAATCATGGAGGATCCGTATCTACTCAAAATGCTTTTGCAAATTTGGTGGCGCCTGCATCAGCAGATGGCAAAACCATGTACACTTATAATTTTAATGATTCATTAACTGCTGGTAAATTTCCATTATTAAAGACAAAACCGGGCTTTAGCAATGTTTCATTTTTACCCTCCGATAACACAGTAAGTTATCAAAAAGCCGGAGGTGTTAACGCTTTAAGCAGGGTCTTTTTTATTGTTACCGGAGAGACCGCCTCCGCCAGTGAACTATTGATTAATAATCTCCGGCCATATATGGACGTTAAACTGATAGGTGATACAACTTATGGTAAACCGGTTGGTTTTTTTCCTATTTCTATCTTTAATTATGCTATTTATCCCATTTCGTTCAAAACTGTTAACAGTGCAGGTAGTGCTGAATATTATAACGGATTTGCACCGGATAAACTAACACCTGATGGTGTAAACCGAAATTGGGGAGATGTAAACGAACCGTCGTTTGCGGCGGCGTTAAATTATATAAATACAGGGTCATTCCGGTCGCAATCTGCAGCCTATGATGAAAATTACAAGCTTGCTTTATCTGCGCAGAAGCTGTACCAGCCATTGAATAGCAAATTGTATGAAAATAAGTTTACGGGAATGTTTGTACTTAAACACGGTAGAAACTGATTATAAAAAAAGAGGCTTCTGGCCTCTTTTTTTATTCCGGTGCATAATGCTTTTTCTTTTTATGCAGGGCCTTTTTTTGCGCTTTGCAATTTACGGAACTGATAGTATCCAGTTTTTCGTAGCGACCGTCAGAAAGCGTCTTTTGCTGTATCTTTTTGCCCAGCAACTTATCAGTTTGCCCGCTTTGAGCATCCAATTCTTTTTTTACACCTGTTTGTTTATTTTGTGCAAATACAGTGGTTCCCGATAAAAGTAAAAAAACAAAAACCAGTACAATTGAATATTTTTTCATAACAGTAAGATAAGATTTTGTTGCGCTGGTTTATTATAAAATGTTAAAGAAAATGGTAAAATTACTCAAGCCCCTAAATAATTAACTTTATAGTTGTTTACATGTTTTATGTAATTTGAATCAATGGACATCTAATAAAACTACACTCATTGATATGGAAACAAGTTTGTTTAATTCTTCCATTTTTTTCTATAGCTGCTTTCTTTAACAGAAATTTTAAATAAAATTGGGAGGTTTTAGGCAGGCCGTTGCCGGAATTAAAAAAGACGAATCCTCCGCAAAACTCAAATAAAAAAGAAAAGAAAAACGAACAAGAAAAAATTCCTGTGGATAATCTACAACTGTTAGTTGCTGATTAAGTTTTCTGGAGAAAATTAAAACCTTCCAAAATCATTGCCTGAAATCCGTAAATTTATTGTATGAAAAAAAAGCATATTGTTGTTTTATCAGGAGCCGGCGTTAGCGCTGAAAGCGGGCTAAAAACTTTCAGGGATAGTGATGGTTTATGGAATGGTTATGATGTGCATGAAGTAGCAACACCTGGTGGCTGGCAAAAAAATCCGCAACTGGTACTGGATTTTTATAACGAAAGAAGGATGGAAGTGGCAGCAGCAAAACCCAATGCAGCACATACCGGACTTGCGTCGCTGGAAAAGGATTTTGATGTAACCATCATTACCCAAAACATTGACGATTTGCATGAAAGAGGCGGTTCATCCAAAGTGGTGCATTTACACGGTGAAATATTTAAGATGAGAAGTGTAGCGGATGTGCAAACTATGTACGAAATAATGGGCGATATAAAAATAGGCGATAAAGCTGTTGACGGAACACAGTTGCGGCCCTACATTGTATGGTTTGAAGAAGAAGTACCGATGATGGAAAAGGCCGTAAAAATAGTGCAGGATGCAGACTATTTCGTGGTGGTGGGAACTTCGCTGCAGGTATACCCGGCAGCTTCTTTATTACAATATGCAGCACCGTTTTTACCAAAATTTATTATTGATAAAAAAAATCCTGCAGTAAATAATTATAGTAATCTTACATTATTGAAAATGCCTGCAACTGAAGGAGTAAAAGCGTTGAGCAAATATTTAATTCCTTAAATCAAGTGCTTTTCTAAAAAGGATATAGAATTAAAAACAGGTATTGAGGAAAAATAAAAATCATTGATGTCTTCAGTAATGATCACATTGCAGTTACTACTTTCCGCCGCATAATATTCAAGGCCGTCTTCAAAATCATTTACTTTTTTATTTTGTAATGAATGCAGCACTTCTTTTTTACCAATATCTGTTATGGATAATTTACTAACAAGTATTTCAATCTTTTTTTTGCCAGTTGCGTACCAGATTTTTTTTCTGTAAAATAAAAAGCAATGACCAAACAAATGGGAGAGGTGTAAACCGTAAATTTTTTATTGTCAGCTAAACTTATAATCCGGGGAGAGTAAGAAAAAAGCGGATATTCTTTATTAAGTACAGATACTAAAATATTGGCATATAAAGATATCCTCATTTTTTAGATTTAACGTACTCTTTTTTGATATCTTTATTTTTACGGGCTTTCGTTTGATATTCGGCCTGCCCTTCACCAACCATGCTTACCCAATCAGAAATAGGAAAATCTTCCAAGGACTGGTAATTTTTACTGGGAACTTTATTTAGTAAAAATTCGGTAAGGCGGGAAAGACTAATATTGTTTTCATCAGCATACCGCTTGGCTTTGTTGATACTGATTCATCAAAACTTAAAGTGATTTTTACATCGATAACAAAGTTTTATACGATAAATTTAAAAAAGTGGTACGGCAAAGAGCAATATTTTTTTAAATCTCCTTTTCGGTAAATTTGATGCCATTTATTTCCAGCTCCTTTAATATAGGATCGTATATTTCTTTTATGATTGGAATATGTAAACCGGTAAGTTTAAGCTGCCCGTTTAAAATTAATTTAGCCGCAATACCCAGCGGGAGGCCAACCGTTTTCGCCATTGCTGTTTGCAGACTGTCTTCTCCTTTTACAATTAAACTGCTTTCAATTTTTGTTGTTTTACCTGCAAGTGTATAGTCAATTTCATGCAACATCACAATCATATCTTTATCTGTTGGTTGCATGGCCAATTTTGTTTCCAGCAAAAATTGAAAAATATCTGCAGAAGTTTTTGCTGCAACCGGTACCATTGTTTCTTCAAACAACCCCAGCCATTGTAACATAGTCTGGTTGTCATCATTTATAAATGGGATAATTGCTGCCGACCATTTTACAAAACTTAATTTATCTGTATTTATTTCAATTGTTGCATTGCCAAGATCAGCCTTTACAATGGCGCTCCAACCTTCGCAAAAAGAAGGATACCGGATGGTAGTCCGGATAAATGTTTCCACGTTATTCAATTTGTACAACGGTATATAGCTTAAAGAATCCCTATTTGGATAAACAGCTAATTTACCAATGCCATCAATATGTACACACGAACAATTTTTAAACAGTTCCTCATAACTTTTATGCTGTATTGTATTGTTTAGTTTGTATTTAGCTCCGGCATTACCTGCCAATACTACATTTCGTGGGTTCCAGCTAATTTTATAGTGCCAGGGATTGTTATCGCTTTCCGGCGCAACCAGACCACCACAATGGCTTTTAAAAGAGGTTACTGTACCTCCCTTTGTTTTTATCGCATCAATAATCTTCATGGCGCTCATGTGGTCAATGCCGGGGTCCAGTCCAGCTTCGCATAAAAATAATAATTTCCTTTGCGCTATTTCATCCCTCAGGCTTTTTATATTGGTATCCAGATAAGATGCGGTAAGCAGGTGTTTTCTGTATTCAACACAATCTTTGGCAACTAAAAAATGAAGGGCAGGGGGCATCATGGAAATAACCACGTGTGCCCTTTGAATTATTTTTTCCCTTTTACGGTCGTTGGTAATATCCAATTGCACCGCTTCAGCAAAACGTGAATTATTTGTTTTTAAAAGAATCTGTTCTTTATTGGCATCGGCAATAATAAATTTCCATTTATTTTCGGCAGTTTCTTTCAGTAAATAATTGATTAAAACGGTGGCAGATTTTCCGGCACCCAGTAGCAGGATTGTTTTCAAAACAAAGTTTTTTTTGCAAGGTAAACGATTTGAAACAGGAGAAATAATTAAAGGCAAAAGAGTAATTAATAAAGTCACCTGCTTTTTCTTCTTTTTTGAAAAGAATAACAGCCATATTTAAACTGACAAAACTTATAGAAGATGATTGTCCACACAGCAATAAAAAATGTTGAAAAGTATGTGACAACAGGGCTGCCTGTACCATGGTAAAACGGCCTAAAATCAGTACATTCGCAGCCTATAAAAATATATGGAAAATAACGACAATTCAGGCAAAAACGACCTGCCAATAAACGATGGAGGTGCCTCCAGCAACAGGGGAAGAATTATTCCTGTAAATATTGAGGAGCAAATGAAAACCAACTACATTGATTACTCTATGAGTGTAATTGTAGGACGTGCATTGCCGGATGTACGGGATGGTTTGAAACCAGTTCATCGCCGCGTTTTATTTGGCATGAGCGAGCTGGGAAATACCAGTAACAAAGCTTATAAAAAAAGTGCCCGTATTGTGGGTGAAGTGATGGGTAAGTTTCATCCCCATGGAGATGCCTCTATTTACGATACCATGGTGCGTATGGCGCAGGACTGGAGTTTACGGTATACGTTGATTGACGGACAGGGAAATTTTGGCAGCCAGGATGGCGATCCTCCGGCGGCCATGCGTTATACAGAGGTTAGGTTTGAAAAGTTTGCCGAAGCAATGCTGGAAGATATTGAAAAGGACACGGTAGATTATCAACCAAACTTTGATGATAGTTTAAAAGAGCCAACAGTATTGCCTACCCGCATTCCGCATTTACTGGTGAATGGTGCCAGTGGTATTGCTGTTGGTATGGCCACCAACATGATGCCCCATAATTTAAGCGAGGTAGTGGATGGTTGTATTGCTTATATCAACAACCGGGAAATAACCATTGACGAACTGATTCATTTTGTAAAGGGGCCCGATTTTCCAACCGGCGGTATTATTTATGGTTTTGAAGGTGTAAAGCAGGCGCTGCATACAGGCCGCGGCAGGGTAGTGTTGCGTGGTAAAACAACCATTGAAGTTGACAATAGAGGCAGGGAAAAAATCATCATCACCCAGGTGCCTTACCAGGTTAACAGGGATATGCTTACCCAAAAAATTGGTGACCTTATCAACGACAAGGCAATAGAAGGCATATCTGATGTAAACAACGAAAGTAACAACAAGGAGGGAACCCGTATTGTGGTAGAACTTAAAAAAGATGTTGTTGCGCAGGTAATTATTAACCAGTTATTTAAGTTAACCGAACTACAGACTTCTTATGGAATTAATAATGTAGCGCTTGTAAAAGGTCGCCCCAGAATTTTAAATTTAAAAGACCTTATTGCTGAGTTTATTGAGTTTCGCCATGAGGTGGTGGTTCGCAGAACGCAATACGAACTGCGCAAGGCAAGGGAACGAGCGCACATTTTAGAAGGCTATATTATTGCGCTGGATAACCTGGATGCTGTAATAAAACTCATCCGGGAATCGTCTACACCCAACTTAGCCCAGACAGGCCTGGTTAGTAATTTTGGCATGAGTGAAATACAGGCCAAAGCCGTACTGGAATTGCGTTTGCAGCGCTTAACCGGTATGGAGATAGACAAAATTAGAGAAGAGCATGCGGAGATTATGACATTAATTGGACGACTGGAAGAAATTCTTGGTAATGAAGGTTTACGCTACCAGATAATTATAGATGAACTTACAGAAGTTAAAACAAAATTTGGAGATGCCCGTAAATCTGAAATCACGTATGCAGATGACGAAATTGGCATGCTTGATTTAATTGAGGATGAAGATGTGGTAGTTACTATTTCTCATTTGGGGTATATAAAAAGAACTTCTTCAGATGAATACCGTTCTCAACGCAGGGGTGGCCGTGGCGCAAAAGGTAGCAGCACCAGGCAGGAAGATTATATTGTACACCTGTTTGTAGCTTCTACCCATCATACCCTGTTATTTTTTACAGAAAAAGGAAGATGTTTCTGGCTGCCGGTTTATAAAATACCCGAGGGGGATAAAACAAGTAAAGGCAGGGCTTTGCAAAACATGATACAGATACCTCCGGATGATACTGTTCGGGCAATTATTGATGTAAAGAATTTTGATGACAAAGATTATGTGGATAGTCACTACATTGTTTTGTGTACAAAAAAAGGCATTATCAAAAAAACAGATCTGGAAGATTTTAGCCGTCCACGTCAGAATGGTATTAATGCCATTAATATTTTAGAAGGTGACCAATTGCTGGAAGCAAAACTAACGGATGGTAACTGTGAAATTATGATGGCTGTAAAAAGTGGCCGGGCCATTCGTTTTCCGGAAGAGAAAGTTCGTTCTACAGGCAGGGGTGGAATTGGTGTTTACGGAATAGAAGTAGCCGATGAAAAAGATGCCGTAGTAGGAATGGTTTGTGTAAACCGGGACGATAAAAGCAGAACAATATTGGTAGTGAGTGAAAAAGGATATGGTAAACGTACTTATCTAAACGATCCCGAAACTGGTGAAGCCAACTACCGGGTTACCAACCGAGGTGGCAAAGGCGTTAAGACAATTAGTGTAACAGAAAAAACCGGCTCATTGGTTGGCTTATTGGATGTTTCTGAAAAAGAAGATTTGATGATTACCTGTGTAAGCGGTGTAACGATCCGTATGAGTGTAGCTAGTGTAAGTGAGCAGGGAAGAGCAACACAAGGGGTAAAGCTGATACGGGTAGATGAAGGAGACGAAATAGCTGCTATAACAAAACTGGATGAAAAAGAAGAAGAAACTGAAGTCGTTGATAGCGGTTTAAATGAAGCTGTTAATACGGGAGATGAAATTAAAAATTCAACTATTGAAGAAAAATTGGATAATACTGATTCAGTTGAACCAATTGAAGAATAGTAAGTTATAGAGTTTATTGAGATTAAAAAAAAAGGATGTAGTTAAAAATTGCATCCTTTTATTTTTTATTTACTTTACAGCGTTAATTAACTAGTTATTACATTTATAATATTTTAATAAGAATTAATAATGAATTAATTAGAACTTTTATTGATTATTAAATTGTAGTTTAATAAATCTTGATTTGAACAGCGGTTGGTCAAGACATTTTTAATATCGATATGAATTGAGTTGTTCCGGTACGGTTCTGTGAAGCGTTTGGCGTAAAATTTCCTTACTTACGCTACCTGGGGCTGCTTACATTTCTTTCAATCATTGTCAACCGCTGCATGCTTTAGTGTTAGTTTCAAACTTAAAAATCCAATTAGCCCTGCAATCAATGACGAAATTAAAATTACAAATTTTGCATTATTGATGATAGTTTCATTGTCAAAAGCAAGAAGAGTAATAAAAATCGACATTGTAAATCCTATTCCGCCCAAAAATCCTACGCCCAAAATAGATTTCCAGTTCAGGTCGCCTGGCAGTTTGCAAAATCCAAATGTTACGCCCAGGAAAGTTAACAAAAATATGCCCAACGGTTTGCCTACAATAAGGCCAAGTGCAATTCCTATGCTGTAATTCTGTGTTAGTGTTTGTCCGATGTCGCCACTTAAAATGATAGCTGTATTTGCTAATGCAAATACTGGCAGAATAAAAAAGGCAACTGGTTTATGTAAAAAGTGTTGCAAAATATAAGAGCTCGATTTTTCGCCTCCATCGCTAAACGGAATGGTAAAAGCCAATAGCACACCTGTAATTGTGGCGTGCACTCCGGAGTTAAGCATAAAATACCACATGGCCACGCCACCAATTAAATAGGGTATTAAGTTTCTAATTTTTAGCCGGTTCAAAATTAGAAGGAATGCAAAAATTCCCAACGCAATAAAAAGGTTTATCCAAAGAATTGTTTTAGTATAAAATATTGCAATTATCAAAATTGCTCCTAAGTCGTCAATTACGGCCAATGCTGTTAAAAAAACTTTCAAAGAAGTTGGTACCCGGTTTCCTAATAAAGATAAAATTCCTAATGCAAAAGCTATGTCTGTCGCCATTGGAATTCCTGCACCCGATTGTGTTTGAGTACCAAAATTAAATAACATAAAAAGTCCTGCCGGAACGATGATGCCACCCAGTGCCCCAAAAATTGGTAATAAGGCGTCTTTAAAATTTGAAAGTTCTCCTTGATAGATTTCTCTTTCTAATTCTAAACCAATTAACAAAAAGAAAATCGTCATTAGTCCATCATTAACCCAATGTACAAGACTGTGTCCTGCAAATTGGGTTTGCCAAAAAAGATGATATCCTTCACCAAAAGCAGAGTTGGCAATTACTAATGAAACAACTGTGCAGGCAATTAAAGTTAGTCCACCTGCTTTTTCACTTTCAAAAAAATCTTTAAATAATTTAGTCATTGTGATTTTGATTTGTCTGTCTGCCTGCGTTTGCAGGTTGTTCGACAGGATTACAGGCAACACGTAAATTTATATTATCAGACGCAAGTAAGTTAAAATTTTTGGTATTGAAAATCAATTCACTGATGTTATACATTTTCAATTGTTGTTAGTACAATGCACTAGTAAGTGAACAACTTATTTTTATACGCATCAATAAAAGCTCAACGCAGGTATGTCGTAAAAGAGTGCGACGCCCATAAAGCTGCATATGGCTTTCCAGCCCGGACAATAATAAAAAACCCACTTCCTTAAAAGAAGTGGGTTCTGTTTTAATCTTAAAAAGATATATTAATACCGGTAATGATCTACCTTAAATGGTCCTTCTTTGGCGATGCCCAAATAAGCACTTTGGTCTGGTGATAAAACATCCAGCACCACACCGATTTTTGCAAGGTGTAAACGGGCAACTTTTTCATCTAATACTTTAGGTAATACATATACCTTGTTTTCGTATTTACCTGGATTGCAATACAATTCAATCTGGGCAAGGGTTTGATTAGTGAAAGAAGCACTCATTACAAAAGAAGGATGACCTGTTGCACAACCGAGGTTTACCAAACGGCCTTCTGCCAGAACGATGATGTCTTTACCTTCAATGGTATACATATCTACCTGTGGTTTGATGGTATTTTTGGTGTTGCCGTAGTGGGTGTTTAACCATGCCATATCAATTTCAATATCAAAGTGGCCAATGTTACAAACGATGGCTTTGTCTTTCATCACACGGAAATGTTTTTCAGTAATCAGATCGCGGCAACCCGAAGCCGTTACAATGATATCAGCTTCTTTTACCGCATCAATCATTGGCTTTACTTCAAAGCCATCCATCGCAGCCTGCAGCGCACAGATAGGATCAATTTCGGTAACAATAACGCGGCAACCTGCGCCTTTTAATGAAGCGGCTGAACCTTTACCAACATCTCCATAACTTCCTACAACAGCTACTTTTCCAGCCATCATAACATCCGTAGCTCGGCGGATAGCATCTACTAAACTTTCCTTACAACCATACTTATTATCAAATTTAGATTTGGTTACAGAGTCGTTTACATTGATGGCAGGCATTGGCAATGTGCCTTTCTCCATTCTTTCGTACAGGCGGTGAACACCAGTGGTGGTTTCTTCTGATAAACCTTTAATACCGGCAACCAGTTCAGGATAGGTATCCAGCACCATATTGGTTAAATCGCCTCCATCATCTAAGATCATGTTCAGCGGACGGTCTGCACCACCAAAGAAAAGGGTTTGTTCAATACACCAGTCACTCTCTTCCTGTGTTTGTCCCTTCCAGGCAAATACACCAATTCCCTCAGCTGCAATGGCAGCAGCAGCCTGGTCTTGCGTAGAGAATATATTGCAACTGCTCCATTTTACTTCGGCACCAAGGGCAATCAATGTTTCAATTAAAACAGCGGTCTGGATGGTCATGTGCAAACAGCCGGCAATGCGGGCATCTTTTAGCGGCTGGCTTGGTCCGTATTCGGCTCTTAATGCCATCAGGCCGGGCATTTCTGCTTCGGCTAAGCGAATTTCTTTACGACCCCATTCTGCGAGGCTGATATCGGCAACCTTATTTTTAAGGCTGAAGTTGAGTGAATTGTTTGTGAGGGTTGACATAATTATTTTTATTTAGATTACAAATGTACTAATACAGAAGAATATTCTATGTGTTTGCATAACTTTAGGATAAATGCTGCTAAAAATTAATATTTACAGAATAAAACCATTATAAGCCATGAGGAAAGCAATCGTAAAAGAAGATTCAACTATTGAGGAACAGACGCTGGATGGCAAGGACCTGGCGATACTGCACCTGCTGCAAAAAAATGCCCGCATTACGGTGAAGGAAATTAGCGAACAGGTGCACCTGAGTACCACGCCGGTGCACGAACGTATTAAGCGCATGGAAGCCAGCGGTGTAATAAAACAATACGCCACATTGCTGGATCATAACAAGGTAAAAAAAGGGCTGATGGTGATTTGTTATGTGTCGTTAAAAGAGCACAGTAAAAAGGCTGGCGTAAAATTTATTGATACCATGCAGGTGTTGAATGAAGTAATTGAATGCTACAGCATTTCCGGCGAGTTTGATTTTATGCTGAAAGTGGTTTGCGAGGATATGAATGCCTACTACAACTTTCATGTAAACAAGCTAAGCCAAATAGAAAATATGGGCAAAGTGCAAAGCGTGTTTGTGATGGGAATTATTAAGCAGACGCACGAACTTGTTTAGTTGGGCGTTTTTTCGGATCGAAGGGTTATTGGGAATTAATTAATAATTAATAATTGATCTGTCCGGTATAGTACTCTCTGTTTATTGGCTCTATATTATTCATAACTCATATTTCATAGCTCATATTTTATAACTCATATTTTATAAATGATATTTCATAACTCATATTTCATAACTAATATTTCATAACTGGCTTCAGCCTGCTATCATCTTTAAAAACTCTTCTTTCTTTCTTCTGGCTACTTCTATTTCGGTGCCGTCCTGCATTATAACACGACCGCCGTTGCTGCGCAGGTATTTTTGAATATAATTTAAATTGATGAGGTGCGAATTGTGTACCCGGTAAAAATGGTACGGCACAAGCATATCTTCAAAATCCTTTAATAATTTGGTTACGGTTAAGGTGCGGTTATCCCTGAAATATATTTTACTATAATTGCTGTTGGATTCAATGTGAAGGATGCTTTTTATAGGGATGAATTCAAGTCCTTCGGTTGTGGAGATGGCTATTTTATCTTCCTGCGATTTTTTATCCCCGATGGAAGATTTCAGGACATCCATTCTTTCCCGCGTTTGCGGGTTGAGTACTTTATTAAGGCGTTGTACTGCCTGCTGCAGGTCTTTGATGGCAATCGGTTTTAATAAATAATCAAACGCTGCAACCCGGATGGCTTCCACCGCATAATGATTATATGCAGTGGTAAAAATAATTTCAAAATCCAGCTCCTTTAATTCTTCCAGCATTCTAAAACCATTCATTTTTGGCATTTCGATGTCTAAAAAAATTACGTCTGGTTTGTGATGGTTTATCAGCAAAATAGCATCTTCGGGTTTTTGTGCATTGGCAACCACGAGAATGTTGGGGCAAAATTCCGCCAGCTTTTGTTGCAGATTCTGCAGGCTGTTTAATTCATCATCAATTAGAATGGCTTTAATTTTTTCCATTTTACAATAGTTTAATTTTTACACGAATGCTTGTTCCTGCTGGTTCATTATCAGGGCCATATAAGTCGGTAATAACAATATCTGCCGCATTTTTTTCTGGTCCGTTAAAAATATGCACTCTTTCCTGCGTAATGGTAAGACCAACACTTTTGTGGTTACCTTTATTTTGGTTATTGTAAACAGCAGCCTGCTTTCTTCCAATACCATTGTCTTCAATAACATACACCAGGCAGCCATCCTGTAGTGTTGCCGAAACCGATATCCTGCATGCTGTTTTTTCGCTGTGTGCAATACCATGTTCAATGGCATTTTCTACAAATGGCTGTATAATCAGCGAGGGTACTTTATAATCGCCGCTTAATATTTGCGGATCAATAAATGTATGATAAGAAAATTTATTATTAAAACGCAACTGCTGCAGATCAATATACAATTGCAAGGCTTCCATATCTTTTTTTACCGGTATAAGTTCATTAAAACTGCTGTGTAATATGGTGCGTATTAACCGGGTAAATTTATTTAAATAGTCACTTGCCAGCCATTTTTCATTCTGCATCATAAAATTTTCGATGCTGGTAAGACTGTTGAAAATAAAATGCGGATTCATCTGCGCCCGCAATACCTGCATTTGAACTTCGGCAATTTTTTGTTTTAAAGATGTTTCACTTCTTTTCTTTTTTGCATCGCTGGTTTTATAAATAAAAACGGCGATAATTATTGCGAATATCAAAGAAATAAATACGGCCACTAATAAAATATTTTTCAACGTAAGCTCTTTATACTGTAACTGGGTGGAGGCTATTAAATGGCTGTTCTCAATTTCTTTTCTTTTTATCATCCATTCGGACTCTTTGATGATAACATTGCGTTTATTGTTTTCAGAAAATAATGAATCGGAAGCTCTGCGGTAAATACCATAAAAAAATCTGGATGATCCATTGTCTCTTTTTTGTTCGTAAACGCTGGCTAACTGCTCTGCTACTTCCGCAATGCCATGCAGGTAACCTGTTTGCTTAGCAAGGTTTAATGCAGAATCCAGCAGGATAATTTTTTTTGCAGCCGGAATATTTTTTAAATATTGGGCCCTTGCCAAAAAAACCTGTTGAATATTTCTTAAATCGTTTTGTACCCTTGCCTCGTCCATCGCTTTGTTGAAATAAAATATGGCAGTATCATTGTTACCATTGATGGCCTGTAATTTACCAAAGCCCAGGTGAAATTGAGAAAGTACATAGTTGTCATTGAATAACAGCGCAAATGGCATTCCTTTTATCAAATCTTCTTTGGCAGCCGGATATAATTTTTCTTCCAGGTCGCATTCCTCCAGCAGTTCGTAATTGATGGCAACACCCTGCCAGGCTTTTAGCTGGCAATTTATTTTTATAGCTTCCAGTGTATATTTTCTGCTCTTGTCATAATCATGCAGCACTTTTAAATTGTCGCCAATATTATTTAAGGCCACGGCCTTTAAACGCAGTGCAATGCAGGATTCTGCATAATCTATCGCTTTAAAATAGGCACTGTTGCTGGCATCATAATTTGCTGAGCCACTCAGTAAAATACCCAGGTTAATTTGTGCAAGCGATTTGCCATAAGTAAAATTGAGGCTATCGCTGAGCGCCGATACTTTTTCATAATAAGCAAATGATTTTTTTGTATCTGTTTCTGAAAGCCGGTAACTGATGCGGTGCAGCGTAAGGATGTGTTGCGAATCAATGGCAGGGTGAGTAACCGTCCAGTTAACAAGGCTGTCGATCAGCTTATTTTGCGCATAAACTGTAAAACTAAAAAGGCAGATACTGAATAATAGAATAATTTTTTTTTGCATAATCTTTGGATAATATATTTATTTGCCAAACCAATTATTCTATGCAATTCTGTAATCTTAACCCAATATAAATTTTAAGGAATACTAGCTGTAAAGAAATTAAAAATACAGTAAACCGTAATTGCAGTACCCCGTACAAGATACTTTTTTTTTAACAGCCTGTTCAAATATATTTAAAAAGGAATAACGGATAATTGGAGAAAAATATTTGTAGTTTTTTATTAATGAGTGTTCAACCGGTTTATTGATGCACACAAACGAAAATTAGCAAAGGTGTTTTATTACTTAGTAATAAAATAGAAAGGGGAGAAAAAGTTATTGCGGTAATGAATTTTTTACTGGTGCAGACACCGGCCAGATTGCATTAGCCAGTGAACGGTTAAAGGAATAGAGCCTATTTCTGCTTAACTATTTGCTTCATTTTCTGAAAAATTATTGAATACTAATTTTTAGCTCGGGTGCAAAAAAACGCCGTCCCTGTTTATCCAAAACGATGATGTCGAAAAAATGAAGGGTTTCTCCTTTGTGTAAAGACTCTGAAATATTTGTTTGCCATAGAGCAGGCAATGGCGTAACGTTGAATTGGCGGGATACCATATCGGTTTCGGCAGATGTTTTACCAGTAGCTTCATCTTCTGTAATGCCCGTTCTTTTATAGGCAAAATGATAAGACGATAGGGTGTAGTTTACATTCTTACTATCTGCAATTTTTAGTGGCAATGAAATTAAATTTTTTGCTTCTTCAACACCGGCTGCCGCTTCACTGCCGAAAGCATTGCCCAGCATGCACTGCACCACCGGCGGTTTATATTTTACTATCGGCTGTGCCGCAGGTTTTGCAGAAGACTGGGCAATAACCATATTGCTTAACAGCAGTACAATGCTAAACAGAACCAAATAACTGCGGCAATTTTTTATCATAACTTTAAAGATAAAACGAAATTGTGGAAACAATAGTGTGGCAATTGTTAATTTAAACCGGCAATGCTTTCTTCAATTGTTTTGATCCTGGCATTGGCGTCTGCTGCCTTTTTTTGTTCCATTGCCAATACTTCCGGCCTTGCATTTTGCACAAACTTTTCGTTGCTTAGTTTTTTTTGAACGCCAAGCAGAAATTGCTGCTGGTGTTCCAGGTCTTTTAACAGGTCAGTTTTTAAAGTAACATTGTCTAATTTTTGGTTACTCTCTAAATAAAATTTATTTTTTTCAACCGCCACCACGATACAGTTTGCAACAGTGTCACTGGTATAAAAAACAGCAGCAGCATTTACCTGCTTGCTTATAATATTTTCAATGGCTTTAAATGCAACGGTATCTGCCGTTTGAATATGCAGTTGGATGGTTTCTTTTGGCTTTACCTGATTTTTGTTTCGGGCATCCCTCAATGCGGAAATAACCTGTTTTAATAATTCCCCCTGTTGCAAAATGATGGCGTCGGGTGATAGTGTTTTTTCATATTGTGTAATGCAGAGATCAGTTTGCTGCTGCTGTAACAGATGATGAATCTCTTCCGACACAAAGGGCATAAACGGATGAATCAGCTGCATCAACTCTTCAAAAAAAGCTACTGTTTTACGGTACACTGCTACTTCAATGGGTTGTTCAAAACCTGGCTTCACCCATTCCAGGTACCAGCTGCAAAAGTCATCCCATATCAAGGAGTAAATTGCTTTTAATGCTTCACTTAAACGGAACTGCTGCATTAATATTTCTACTTCTCCTTTTACCTGGTTCAACCTGTTTGTAAACCATTCTGTAGCAAAATTGCTAGTTGTTAGTTGATTGTTGACAGTTGGGTCCTCCTCCAAACCTTTCATCTCGATACTAACCTCTAACATCTCAATACTGTCATCTGCTACTTTGCTTCTTCCTTCCCACATCTTCACCAGCTTCAATGCATTCCACAATTTATTATTAAAGTTGCGGCCCTGTTCAATTGTGCTTTCATCAAACATTAAATCGTTGCCGGCAGGGGAGGATACCATAATACCAAACCGCACTGCATCTGCACCGTATTGCTCAATCAACCCCAGCAGGTCGGGCGAATTGCCCAGGCTCTTACTCATTTTTCTGCCGAGCTTATCTCTTACAATTCCGGTAAAATATACATCCTTAAATGGCTGATCGCCCATGTATTCAAAACCCGCCATGATCATTCTTGCCACCCAGAAAAAAATAATTTCCGGGGCTGTTACCAGCGTGTTGGTAGGATAATAATATTTAATATCGGTATTGCCGGGATCACTGTATCCCTTAAAAACTTCAAAGGGCCATAGCCAGCTGCTGAACCAGGTATCCAGGCAATCCTCATCCTGAAAAAGTTGTACGTTGTCAGCTGGCAGCTGGCCGTATTTTTGTTTAAATAAAATATCAGCTTCTTCTTTATTAACTGCTACCACATAATTGCCATCCGTATCATACCAGGCAGGTATGCGGTGGCCCCACCAAAGCTGCCGGCTAATGCACCAGTCTTTAATATTTTCCATCCAGTGGCGATAGGTATTTTTAAACTTCGGCGGATAAAATTTTATTTCTTCTTCCATCACAGCCCTTAATGCAGGCGTGCTGATGTCTTGCATACTAACCCACCATTGCAGGCTCAGCCTTGGTTCCACCACTGTGTCTGTTCTTTCGCTGTAGCCAACTTCACTGGTATAATTTTCAGTTTTTACCAGGTAACCTTTTACTTCCAGTTCGGCCACTATTTTTTTACGGGCAGCAAATCTTTCTTCGCCTACATAAATTTGTGCGGCTTCATTCAGGGTTCCATCTTCATTTAAAATATCAATTATTTCCAGTTGGTGTTTTTGTCCCAGCAGGTTATCATTCAAGTCGTGTGCAGGTGTAACCTTTAATGCGCCGGTACCAAAGTCCATGGTAACATATTCATCGGTAATAATGGGGATGCGGCGGTTAATCAATGGCACCAGTGCAAATTTCCCATGCAGGTATTTGTAGCGTTCATCATCAGGATGTACACAAATGGCGCTATCGCCCATGATGGTTTCGGGGCGTACGGTAGCTACAATAATACCACTACCTTCCACAACGTCTGGGCTTAGCGGCGAACCATTTTCGTTTACCAGCTGGTAGCGCAGGTAATACAATTGCTGATGTGTTTCTTTCCTTATCACTTCTTCATCACTCAGGGCTGTCTTGGCTTTTACATCCCAGTTAATCATTCTTTTGCCGCGGTAAATACTGCCCTTGTTGTGCAGCGCTACAAATATTTTTATTACCGAATTATAATAATCTTCATCCATGGTAAAGCTGGTCCGGTTCCAGTCTAAACTACACCCCAGCTTTTTTAACTGCTGCAAAATAATACCGCCATATTTTTCTTTCCATTCCCAGGCATAGGCTAAAAATTCGTCCCTGCTTAAAGAAGATTTCGCAATGCCTCTTTCTCTTAACATGCCTACCACTTTTGCTTCAGTCGCAATGGATGCATGATCGGTTCCCGGCACCCAGCAGGCATTCTTCCCCTGCATCCTTGCACGGCGGATTAAAATATCCTGTATTGTATTGTTAAGGCAATGCCCCATGTGCAACACGCCCGTAACATTCGGGGGGGGCATTACAATGGTGTAAGGTTCCCGTTCATCCGGTGTGCTGTTAAAATATCCTTTCTCCATCCAGTGGGCATACCATTTTGCATCTGCTTCTCCCGGTATAAAGTTCTTACTCAGTTCCATATTAAAAAAAGTTTTGTCCGGGCTGCAAGGCAATAAGGATCACCGTTGCATCGCCCTCTTGTGCTGTATACCTTTGAGGTACTTTTATTATGTTACAGGTTGCAACCTGCTATTTTGTTAATGCTGGCAAAGGTAAGGATTGCACAAACATTTTATGCAGTTAACCCCCTTATCACCTGATGCCGGAAAGGATTTTTTTTAAAAGATAGCTGTACAAAGCGGATAGGATTATCTTTACGGCCTAAAAAAATTTTCTTGCAAACAGCACAGCAAAACCTGCGGCTTCAAAAAATAATAACGTTTATTGGTGCTGTTCTTTTCATCATGAAAATAGTTGCCTGGTATCTTACTGGCTCGGTGGCTATTTTAACGGATGCTTTGGAAAGCACTGTGAATGTGGTTGCAGGGCTTATCGGTATTTATAGTTTGTATGTAAGTGCCAAGCCAAAAGATACCGATCCCCCGTACGGTCATGGTAAAGCAGAATTCCTTTCCGCTGCCATTGAAGGTACACTGATATCTGTGGCAGGCCTCATCATTGTGTATGAAGCCATCAATAACCTGGTTCATCCTCATCCCATACAAAAACTAGACTATGGTATTTTGATTGTTGCCGCAACTGCTGTAATCAATTATATTACGGGCAGCATTTGTAACAATACGGGTAAAAAAAACAATTCACTTGTATTGATAGCAAGTGGT
>NZ_JACMOO010000070.1 GCF_014377975.1 Ferruginibacter sp. | reverse complement strand
TTAAGTTTTTCAGTAAAGGCACAACAGAAAAAAGTAACGGTATTATCTGTTCCCGCAGCCAGTCAGTTTTGTAAAATAGTTCCTGGCGGTACTTCTGTTTTACCTAGTGGCCGTTTTGTTACACCTGCCGGCGATGTAATCCGCATCACCAACAAACCATTTGGTATGGCCATTTCGCCCGATGGTAAAAAAGCAGTTACGCTCCACAATGGCGTATTTACCATTATTGACCTGGCAACTTTGAAAGATATCCGGGTACCAGGATACGAAAACAAAATCAATTCTCCGCTTACGCATCAACCACTTAACAGCAGTGCTTTTGGGACAGATTCAGTTATTGCGAGTACTATAAAAAATGTTTTGCCCCAGGGTTCTTTTCTGGGCGTAGCTTTTGCACCCGATTCTAAAACAGTTTATTTAAGTGGGGGCGATAACGGTGCGGTGATTGTGTATGATATTGAAAAACTACAACGGGTAGATTCTATTTCTTTAAACGGAGAAATAGGAGGCACGCGGTTTGACGACAGCTTTACATCCGATCTTTTGTTTAATGAAACCAATCACGAACTGTTGATTTTAGACAGGGGAAATTTCAGGTTAGTGCGCTACGATATTATTGCCAAAAAAATTACCGCTTCTATTCCTGCAGGCCGTCAGCCTTTCGGATTAGCGCTGAGCGCCGATAAAAAAATGGCCTTTGTTGCCAATGTAGGCGTGTATTCGTATCCGTTGATTGAAGGCATGACCAAAGACAATTATAATTCGATGATGATCTCTCATCATCCCTACGGCGATAATACAAAGGAATCAATCAACGGTACGGAAACAGAAGGAAAAAAAATTCCCGGCGTTGGTAGTCCTCATTCTCCTGAAGCCATGAGCGTATTTGCTATTAATCTTACCACCAATAAAGTGATTGATAAATTTAAAACCGGTTTCCAGGTAGGTGAAATGATTGAAGGTGCGGAAGTAGTGGGCGGTGCAAGTCCTAACTCAATTGCAGTGGGTAAACAATTTGCCTATGTAACCAATGCTACCAATGATAATGTTTCTATCATTGATTATAAACAACATAAAATAGCAGGTCATATTCAAATAAAGGTTGACAAGCGCATTGATCATTTTCGCGGATTGTTACCCTTTGGCATCACACTTAGCAAAGACGAAAAAACATTGTACGTTGCCCTGCTTGGCTTTAATGCGGTAGCGGTAATTGATGTGGCAACAAAAACTACCAAAGGGCTAATACCAGCAGGCTGGGGGCCTACACGGGTGTTGTTAAGCAACGATGAAAAAGAATTGTACATCATCAGTTGCCGTGGCCTTGGCGCAGGGCCCAATGGCGGCGCAGGTTTTATTACTCCCCCTCAGGGTACTTATATCGGCGATATTCAATTAGGCACTTTTCAAAAAGTACCAATGCCTTCTGCCAACGAATTGGCGGATTATACAAAGCAAACTATCAGCAATACTTTTGTAAGTACAGCGATACCAGATGATATAAAAAATCCACTACCGGCGTTGCCGGGTTTACACCAAAGCCCTATAAAATACATTGTGTACATCACCAAAGAAAATAGAAGTTATGATGAAGTAATGGGGCAATTAAAAAATGCAAATGGGGATTCTACCCTGGCAAGATTTGGCGTGGATTGCGCCTACACACTGCCCGATTCTTTAAAGGTAAAATATGCACATTTAAAAGTTACGCCCAATCATCACAAGGTTGCAAAGCAATTTTCTTTTAGCGATAATTTTTATTGCGACAGCGATGCCTCCATACATGGCCACCATTGGATGATGGGTGTAATTCCCAACGAATGGGTAGAAGCCAATTCAAGCGTAGATAAAACAGCCAACCTTTTTTCAAAGGCACCTGGTCGTCGTTTCCCTGGTTCTACGGGAAGTATGGATCCGGAAGATTATGGTGAAATTGGGGGCATGTGGGAAGCAATGGAAAGAAAGCATGTAAACTTCTATAATTTTGGTGAAGCCAATGAAACCGCTCATGTGCGGGAAGAGTGGATGGATACAGCCACCGGTGCAGCACATGGCGTAATGGTGCCGATGCAAAAAGCATTGTTTACAAGAACAAGTCATAATTATGCTGGTTTTAATATGAATATTCCCGACCAATTCAGAATGAACCAGTTTGAAGAAGAGTTTTCAAAAATGTGGATCAAAGGAAAAAAGCCATTGCCTTCTTTAATCACCATGCAGGTTCCAAATGATCATACCGCAGGCGCAAGACCAGAAGATGGCTATTATTTTCCGCATTCTTTTGTATCCGATAATGATCTGGCCGTAGGCAGGATTCTTCACTTTCTTTCCCGTACAAAATACTGGAAAAATATGCTGGTGATAATTACAGAAGATGATCCGCAGGGCGGGGTTGATCATATTGATGCACACCGCAGTATTTTAATGATGGCAGGGCCTTATGTAAAGAAGGGGTATGTGAGCCATACCCACGCCAACTTTGGTGCTATCTTAAAAACTATTTATAATATTCTGGATGTACCTTATGTGAACCAGTATGATGTTACCGCTTCTTTACTACAGGACTTTTTTACCGCCAAACCAGATTATACACCCTATACTTTAGAGCCACATGATTCCAGGATTTTTGATGTAGAAAAGGCCATGAAAAAATATGGCCGTTCTGTTGACTGGCGCAAAGTAATGCAGGGGCCGGATATGGATGATGAAGATGACATGCGTAAAAATCATTACAAACAAACTAAAGGAAAATAATTGTTAAAACGGAATTATGCAATTTGATTCTTTTAGATTTTTTTTAAGTATTTTTTTTATTCCAGTTTTTAATTTAACGGTTATCGCACAAACTAAAGACAGTGTAGAGGAAAAAAATCTGCGGGAAATAAAAGTTGTTGGCTATAAAAACAAGAATGCGGCTGGTCAGTTAAATGACATTAAGGAAACTGCTATTTACGTTGGTAAAAAAACAACGGTTATAGAAGTGGATAGTATTGATGCCAACAAAGCCATCAACAATACCCGTCAAATTTTAGGTCGTATACCCGGTTTAAATATTGTGGAAAGTGAAACTGGCGGCTTTGTAGCCAATGGTATTGGCGTGCGTGGATTAAATCCTGTACAGTCGCTTGAAATTAACGTGCGACAGAACGGTTACAATATTGCGGCAGATGTGTACGGTTACAACGAAACTTACTACTTGCCTCCCATGGAAGCTGTTGAAAAGATAGAAATGATCAAGGGTGCCGCTTCCATTCAATATGGATCGCATGTGGGCGGAATGGTAAATTATGTATTGAAGGAAGCAACGCCTGGCAAATCATTTAATTACAGCACGATGCAAACAACGGGTAGCAATGGTTTATTCAACAGCTATCATGCATTGGGCGGAACCAAAAAGAAATGGAGTTATTTTAGTTTTCTTAATTACCGCACCTACGATGGATGGCGGGCCAATTCTCAACAAAAACAGCTTACGGGCTATGGGAAAATTTCTTATCAGGCCAATGAAAAAATAAAATTTGGACTTGAATTTACCCTGCTTCGAAACAAGATTAAAATGCCTGGAGGCCTTACTGATGAACAGTTTCAGGCAGACAGCAAAGCATCCGTCCGTTCCCGTAACTGGTTAAAAAGTCCTTGGAATGTATTGACGGCTTCCATGGATTATACCATAAATAAAAATACGTTGCTTACGGTTAAATCAACATTGCTTTCCGGCGAAAGAAGCCTGGTTTGGTTTAGCGCATTACCACAAATACCCGACTATCAAAACCCGGTAACCGGCGAATTTAATGTAAGGGAAATAGACAAAGAATTTATGAAAAGCATGGCAACAGAAATACGGTTGTTGCATGGCTACAACCTGGGTAAAATAAAGAGTTCGGTGTCAACCGGTATTCGTTTTGCCACAGCCGGTTTTGACCGAAAGGAAGATGCACCGGGAAATAACCTCAGTAATTTTGATATGACCGCCACCGGCAAATACGACGAAGATTTTCATTTTGGTTCTACCAATCTTGCTGCATTTGCTGAAAACATTTTTAGAATCAATGACCGGTTTTCTGTTACTGCAGGAATGCGGTATGAATTATTGATGTCGTATGTAGAAGAAAACGATGCCAATGATATTGCAGGCGAGGCAGAAAAAGAAAGAACCCGGCAGTTTGTTTTATCTGGTGTAGGGTTACAATACCGTGTTGGAAAAGCATCAAATTTATATGGCAACATTGCTCAATCTTATCGCCCGGTTGATTACGCACAGTTACTGCCGTTTAGCACTGTTTCTAAAGTAGACCCCAATATGAAAGATCCTAAAGGATGGAATGCGGATCTCGGTATTAGGGGAATTATTGAAAATTTTTTTACGTATGATATCAGCCTCTTTTATTTAAGCTACAATGATCGCATTGGTTTGGTGAATAAAATTGATGAAAATGGGGAGCCTTATATTTTAAGAACCAATGTGGAT
>NZ_JACMOO010000382.1 GCF_014377975.1 Ferruginibacter sp. | reverse complement strand
TCTAAAGTATACGGTGTAACACTTACCAATACAGACTACACCGGGTCTATCACAGGTATTGTTGCAGGGGATGTGATCTCTGTTACCCGTGCCAGCACAGGTGATGCAGCCAATGCAACCGTAGCCGGTTCTACTTATCCAATCATAGGTACACTGGTGGATGCTGGTAACAGGTTAGCAAACTATACTGTTTCCAATCCTAACGGAGCGCTGACTGTAACAAAAAAGGCTTTACTCATCACCGCTAATGATAGAACTAAAACTTATGGTGATGCTGTGACATTTGCAGGTACTGAGTTTACGTCTCATGCAGGTGACCTCGTAAATAGTGATGCAGTAGCGAGTGTTACCCTTAGTTCTGCTGGAGCCGCTGCCACAGCGACCGTAACCACACCTGGTCCGATATATACAATAACCCCAAGTTTAGCAACAGGCAGCGGTCTCGGAAACTACAGTATCAGTTATGCTCCAGGCACTCTCACAATAGTCAAAGCCACCTTAACCATTACCGCCGCTAATGCAAACAAATATTGCGGCCAAAGCAACCCAAGCTTCACAGGTTCTTACAGCGGACAGAAAAATAGCGAGACATTTACATTAAGTTTCTCAACAAGTGCCACAGCCGCTTCTGGCGCCGGCAATTATGCTATAGTGCCTTCGGTGACAGGTACCACCCTTAGTAACTATACAATAATTCCTGTTAATGGCATGCTTACAATTAATGCAATCACCGGTATCGATGCGTCAGCAAGCAGCACCCCTGTACCATTAGGAACCAGTGCGCTTCTTTCAGCGACAATTACCCCAGCAGTCGGAGGTGTCCCGGTAACCTTTACACTTGATAACGGTAATGGAGGCATCTACACTTATTCTACTACAACAAGCAGCGCCGTTGGTAGTGTTGGTATGGCAACCATTTCTGCAAGTGGTTTACCGGTAGAAGTATACAAAATAACTGCTGTAGCTGGCGCCAACTGTGCCACTTCATCTGCAGCTTACTTACCAGTATATGATCCCAACGGCGGCTTTGTTACTGGAGGTGGTTGGATAATATCCCCAATTGTTCCAAGCTTACCTTATATGCAGGTATCCGGCAAAGCTAACTTTGGATTTTCGTCTAAATACAAAAAAGGGTCTAATATTCCAGACGGCAATACAGAATTTCAGTTCCAGGAAGGTAACCTGAATTTCAGCAGTTCATCCTACTCTACTGGTTCACTTGTAATAGCCGGATCTCAAGCCATTTATCAAGGAGTTGGTACCATCAACGGAGTTGCAGGTTATAGTTTCATGGTTTCTGCTGTTGATGGACAGGTGAATGGCGGTGGTAATATTGATAAATTCCGTATGAAAATATGGAACACTTCCACAAGCGCAATTGTTTATGACAACAATGCAGGTCTTGACAATAACGGAACTCCGACGACTGCAATAGCCGGAGGTTCTATTGTAATCCATAATGCCAACGGAGGCGCAGCAAGAGTAGTAATTACGCCAGCTCCTGTGTCAGCAGCCGTAACAGCTCTGGAAGCTAAAGTAATGCCTAACCCAACCACTTCTGTGTTTAACCTTATTATTAAAGGAAAAGCTGCGGAACCAGTAACTGTGAGGGTAACAGATGTTTATGGAAACATAATACAATTGAACCAAAAGATAGGATCATCTGCTACCTTGCGTTTGGGAGAAAGATGGACAAACGGAACTTACTTTGTTGAAGTAATGCAGGGAAATGAAAGAAAACTACTGAAAGTAATTAAAGCGAATTAATATATTAAAAACCTACGCTCAACGGCGGCCACAAAAATGGCCGCCGTTTTTATTTACAAATACAGTAGCACTTTTTTACGCATTTTTTCATTCCTGTTTTACTCTATAATTATTTAACCCATATTTTGCAATAGAACTACCCCGTTAGACTTAATGGCAGTTTTGTATTTTCAATAAAAGAGAAAAGGCTATCATACCATTGCCTTCTTTTGAGAGGTACAGACATTTTAAGTACGTTGCTTTCGATCCAAGAGCCAACTGCAAAGCAGTTGAATCTTAATGTAGCAAGTGTTGGGCTGGGCTGCTTTTGAAGCGTTACCCGTCGCATTAAACTCATTAAATTATACCCCACCATTACAAAACGCATGGCTGTTTCTGTGGCACAAAAATCATCCATACAAAATCCCTGCATCCTAAAATCTTCTTTTAGCTCTTTTATCCTGTTTTCTGAATCGCCCCGGCGTTTATACTGTTCCCAAATTTCATTTGCTGGTAAACTTTGATTGGTAACAAAAGCATGATAACGGGTTTTAAATACTTTATCACTATCAATATCTGCTAACTTAAAAAGGCTTGTAAGTTTTTTTCTTCCGTGGTCGGTGTCCTCACCATAGTCGTTAACTTAAGGAAAATGGGTACGAATAAATTAATGAAAAAAAGCTTTCCTTCGCAGCAACGTCTCCTACAAAGCCCTGTGTTGGCCAGGGACGTTGCTTACTACGGAGCAATATTTTATTAGACAAACGAAATAATTTCTTTGGAGACACAAAACAACTGAGCCGAAATGCCTAAGCGATATTTACTGTAGTAACTTTATTTCATGCCAGTAAAACGAGCCATACCACCTAACAACGGAATGTTTTTTATAATATTTATTGGTTACCAATGGCTGTCATTAATGCATACAATAAATGAGTATGATATTATTTACAAATGGTTTGATCATTTAAAAAGCAACCACCATTTTATAAATGGATATGCTATAATGCCCAATCAGGTGCATGCATTAATCAGTTTTATAAATACTACGCAAAGCATCGATACTATCATCGGCAATGATAAAAGATTTATGGTGTATGAAATTATTAACCGGTGGAAAAAAATATGAGATAACCTTGTTAGAACATTTAGCCGGAGGCGTAGAAGCTACCAGAAAAATAAATAAAAAACTGCATGAAGTACGGGAACTTTTCTTTGACTGGAAAGATCGCAGAAGCAACGAATTTGTGTGGCATAAACTGGACTATATGCACAACAACTCCTGTACGGGTAAACGACAGCTTGCAGTTAATGCAATTGAATACATTCATAGCATTGCAAGATTTATTTAACAGGGGTACAAGGCATTTATCCTGTTACAAACTTTAGGGAGATCGAAGAAGTGAATTTCAATAAAAGCAAAGAGTAATCCTTGTACACACAACGTCCCCGGCCCTGCTTAAGCTTGTTGAGAGACGTTGCTGGGAAGGAAGGCATTTTTTACAGGCACCACTTATATCTGCTTACTGATAAAGAGAATTGAAATATACAATAAAATTATTTCCAAACTTATTCAACTATCAGTTCGTTTACAGAGTTCTGTTTTAATATTCAAAAATATATTCAACAAATAAACAGGTCAATTTTAAAGAAATATTTTTTGAATTTATCCGCCAGGTTGATTACGTTTAACAAGTTCTTTACAATTTTCCTCAGAATCTATTCATGAGCCGCTTCCACATTTGCTCTATTATTCAACTAAAAAAATGACACTCATGAATTTTAAAACATTTATAACAGCTGTCGCAATAGGTGCAGCTGTTTACGGCGCCGGCCAGGTATACGGCAAGTATAAGAATGAAAATTTATCGGCAAACATGCCAGCCGCAACATCTCTTTTTAAACAAACCAGCTACACAGAAAATTCAGCAACCACGCCTACTGTTGATTTTGAGTACGCTGCTGCTAAAGCTTCACCTGCAGTGGTTCATATTAAAGTGATGCAACGGGGAAGAATTGCCAGTTCCAATCCGTTTGCTCAAAACAACCAACAGGGAAATGATGACGGCAACGGTCCAGACGGCATGTCGTACCAGGGTGAAGGCAGCGGTAGCGAAAGGCAGGTTGCTTCTGGCTCCGGCGTAGCCATCAGTGCCGATGGTTATATTGTTACCAATAACCATGTGGTAGATAAAGCTGAAGACCTGGTAGTAACCCTCAACGATAAAAAAGACTACAAAGCTAAAGTAATCGGTACCGATCCCAGCAGCGATCTGGCTGTAATCAAAATTGAGGCTAACAATCTGGCTTACCTCAATTTTGCCAATTCAGATGATGTGCATGTTGGCCAATGGGTATTGGCTATCGGATATCCATTAAACCTGGAAACCACCGTAACCTCCGGCATTGTAAGTGCAAAAGCCAGAAGTATAGGTATCAATAGCCATAACAGCAATTCTCCAATAGAATCATTCATCCAAACGGATGCTGCTGTAAACCCCGGCAACAGTGGCGGTGCACTTGTAAACACAAAAGGTGAACTAATTGGCATCAACAGCGCCATTGCTTCGCCTACTGGCTCCTATGCGGGTTATTCGTATGCCATTCCATCTAACCTGGTGGGTAGGGTTGCCGGCGACATCATTAAATATGGCAGTGCCAAACGGGCTTATCTGGGTGTAATGTTCGGCAACGACAAAATGAGCGAAGCTGACCGCCAAAAAAATAATATCCCCGAAGGAACTGGTGTGTATGTTATGGAAGTAACAAACGGCAGTGCGGCAGAAGAAGCAGGTGTGCAAAAAGGTGATTTTATCATCAAAATAAACGGAAGTACCATAAACACAGGCACAGAAATGGTAGAAAAGATTTCTGCTTTACGCCCCGGTAATAAGGTGGAAATAACTTTTACGCACAATGGATCAGCAACCACTGCTACAGGCACACTAAAAGGAGAATCTGCCAGCAACAGGCAGCCAGGCCAGCCAACTGAAAACAATCAGCCAGATCAAAGCGATGGCAATCAGTAACCTACAATAATTCAATAAAAAGCTGCCTTTGAGGGCAGTTTTTTTATTGAATACAAGGCTGCATTGCATAGCATCCTTTGTGGTTTGATGTAAAACATTTTAGTGAAAAAGAATTAAAAGTACACAGGCATAATTCAATAGCTTAATTTCAGTTTCCCAACGGTCAATCATTACAATGAAAATTTTAATTATAGAAGATGAAAAGGCTTTGCAGGAATCCATTGTAAAATATCTGGAACACCAGGGTTTTGTGTGCGAAGCGGTAAGCGATTTTTTAAGTGGCAAAGCCAAAGTTGCAGAATTTGTTTATGACTGCATTGTGGTGGATATTGGTTTACCTTATGGCAGTGGGCTTGACATCGTGAAAGAGTTGAAATACATGGAGTCGAAAGCGGGTATCATCATCATTTCGGCCAAAAATGCATTGGAAGATAAACTGAACGGACTTGATTTGGGTGCCGATGATTATCTTGCCAAACCGTTTTATTTATCGGAACTTACCGCACGCATAAACGCCATATTACGGCGAAGGAAATTTGAAGGCAGCAAAGTTATCCAGTTCAACGAAATAAAACTGGAAGCGGAGGGTCAATGGATAACAGTGAGCGGCAAACGCATAGACCTTACAGATAAAGAATACAAACTGCTGGAATATTTTATTGCCAACCAGCATCGGTTGCTTACTAAAACCGCAATAGCCGAACATATCTGGGGCGACGAATACGTGCATGTAAGCAATTACGATTTTATTTACACCCACATTAAAAACCTTCGTAAAAAACTGATAGATGCCCGATGCGAAGATTATATAAAAACGGTGTACAACGCTGGTTACCGGTTTACTGATAGATAATGTATCATTTTTAATTATTGCTGTATGCGGCTTCTTACAAAGACAACGCTTTATTTTTTGGCGGTTATCATTCCGCTGCTTTCCCTGGCGGCATTTTTTCTTTTTAACAAGTTTAGCAAAGAAATAAATAACCGGAGCGACCAGGAACTGGTTAGCGATGAAACAGAATGGATCAGGTACCTGGAAACAACATTGGAAAACGGCACCAGTTTTAGTTTAAAGACTCCTGAAATTGTGATTGTTCCTACTGGTGCAGCACTAACCGGGTATCCACGGATTGAGAATACGTACGGCCAAGATGCAAAAGGAAACGAAACAATACCTTACCGGCAACTGTCGCAGGTTGTGTCCATCAACGATGCACCTTATCAGATTACCATCCGGCAATCGCAGACGCAAAAAGCTGCTTTGGTAAAGGATATTACTAATATTGTACTGTTGGTTTTTGTACTGCTTTTTGCTGCAACCGTTATTTTTAACTGGGTCATCAGCAAAAATATCTGGGCGCCGTTCCGCCGTTCACTAAATAAAATACGGGCTGCAGAATTACAAAAAATGGAGGCACTGCATTTTGAAAAAACAGGCACAAGAGAATTTAATGAACTGAACGAATCGTTGAATTTCATGACAAGCAAAATATACCGCGATTATGTAAACATGAAAGAATTTACGGAGAATGCAGCACATGAAATGCAGACTCCTATTGCTGTGGCACAAAGCAAAATGGAACTATTACTTCAGGATAGTAATTTAACCGAAGAGCAAATTCAATCCGTTCTGCAGGCATCTGACGTGTTGAACCGCCTGGGTAAGCTTAGCCAAAGTTTACTGTTGCTGGCAAAAATTGAGAATAATCAATACACCACCATTGAAACTGTTAACCTAACCGATGTTACAAAAAAATATCTGCAGCTTTTCAATGAATTTATTACAGAGAAGCAACTGAATATCCAGACAACATTCGATGAAAATTTTGAAGTAAAGCTTCATCCGTTTTTAGCTGATTCGCTTATCACTAACTTGTTGGGTAACGCTGTAAAATACAATTATCAGGGTGGAACAATATCTATCGCCACATCAGCAAACAGTTACACCATTAGTAATACCAGCTTGCAAAAACCAATATCGAAAGAGAAATTGTTTAGCCGTATGCAGTCATCCAAAGAACAGGATGAAGCATCGAATGGACTTGGCCTTGCTATCGTTAAAAAAATTGTTGATGCCAATAATATGCGTATTTCTTATGTGTCAGACATAGGGTCTCATAGTTTTTCCATTGAGGCGAAAATTATCCAGGTTCTAAAGTCTTAAACAAACCTGAGATCGTAATTTTTGGAATATTGGTAATACTTTTTTACTACACAGGTTTTATTTATTTTTCATTTCAATAACCTACAAAAATGTATTAGTTTGTCTTAACTATCTTTAAGACGCCGGCGCTAACCCTTGTCGATACATTACTGAATTACAAATATTTTAGGTTCTTTCATTTGTACAGTAATAGTAAAAACATGCAGGATATAGTTCAACGTTTCTGATAGAATATCGATTGGGGGTAAGTAATGGTAGGCTGCGGGAGCGAGTGCTAATGGCGAAAGCTGTCGTATTTTACGATACCATAAAATAAAGATTTGTTATATTTTAAAAAATCAACCGGGCAAATACATTAAAAAAAATAACCGTTCATGATGAAATAATCGTGAATAAAATTTAGTACATCCGAAAGCAAAAATAATGTTGGATAAAGACCAGGCAGAACTTTACTTTGTAACAACGGCAGTTTAAACAAAGCTGTAAAAAGAAATTTAAAATGCTTCCCGGAAAATTTTATGATTCAGTTTACGGAAACAAAATTTAAAAACCTGATATTCCGGTAAACAGAACGTTGCTATGTTATTTGTGTTTTGAATAGTTACAGATCAAGAGAAGTAAATATTTGTATCATAAGAGTCTTTAACAAGCTGAAATTTTGTTTACGCATAAAGACATTTATTAAAGCTCTAAAAATTTAAAAAAGAGTTGATGAAACAAGGTAGCAGGACAGCGAAAAATGAGGATTGTATTTAACTGATTTTCGTTGCTTTGAAAAAACTGATTAGCCCGCTACATGAACCACGAAAAAGAATTAGTTTTAAATTGGCAATTAGTTTAACATGATAAGAACCAACAACAATAACAAGGGGATGAAGTAAGTATAAAACATATCGGTATGTTTTAGCTTTATTACCAGAAGATAAAATTATAAAAAGGCAGCGTTTAGTGGATGCAGGTTATTGCTCTTTTCAGCTTCGGGGTTTCGCAGATAGTTTCATTATTATTGAAGATCAGGCCGCGAAAACCTTGGGTGGATCAAAGTTTGAGGAATAATATCGGTGGGCAACAGTACAAAGTCCTGGGCCTGATGGCTTACACATTTTATTATATCTATGTGCCATGAAACTAGATTTTAAAACTAACTTCTTTCCTGTACTTTTAATCGAAATAAAAATGAAGTGTATTTACCGGGTATTGAATTTACTTTAATATCCCCCTCTGCAGCTGTTATGATTTTTTTTACAATATTTAATCCTATACCGCTGCTTTCAAGCCCATAATTATCTTTTTCTGCTACCGTGCTAAAAAGTTCAAAAATAGAAGCCTGGTTTTCGACTTCTATACCCATACCGTTATCAGTAACATCAAAATTATAATAGCCTTCCTGCTCGCTTGCTGCTATCTTTATTTCTACCTGTTCCTTATCATTGTACCTTATTGCATTGGAAAATAAATTATTAAATATCTGTTCAAGCTGTACCCTGTTAAAATAAACGATATCCATAGTAGCGGCATAAAGAAACGTGAGCGGCTTGGGAGATGGAAGGATGTTTTTTAGTTCCTCCAAAAAAACGATAAGTGCTATGGCTTCTATTTTATTGTATTTGTCAGTAATTTTAGAATTATTCAGTATTCCCTCTACCATCCTGGTTATTTTTTCTACATTTCTTTTAATGATACCTGTAAGTTCTTTTGTGCCCTGCTGCCATTCGTTCACTTGTTTATCTAACATTTCATTGGCAAGGGCCACACTGGCTAAAGACGATTTTATATCATGTGCCACTACCATGGCAAAAGTTTCCAGGCTTTTATTGCTGTTTTCCAGCTGTGCTTTCATCATTTGCAATTGCAAATTTTGCGTTCGCAATTCCAGCAAACCCATTACCTGTTCAGATAAAATTTTCAACCCTTTTCTCTGGTTATCGGTAAGCGTTTTTTTTACTGTGTCGTAAACACAAACGGTACCGATGCTGTATCCATTTTTTGTTACAATTGGAGCGCCTGCATAAAAAACTAATTTTGGTCCGTCTTGCACCAGCGGGTTGTTTTTAAACCGGTCATCTTGCTGTGCATCTTCCACCACCATCACATCTTCCTCTCCTGCTATTGCATGTAAACAAAAAGAAAGCGCTCGTTTATTTTCTTTCAAATCGGTACCCACCGCGGCTTTAAACCATTGCCTGTCCTGGTACATCAGCGTAACAAGGGCAATCGGTGTACCGCATATTGCAGATGCTATAAATGCTATATCATCATAATCCTTTTCACTAAGTGTGTCTTCTATTTTATAAGAATTTACCTCTTTGAGCCGCTCTATTTCATCCATTTTTTTCAACATAGGTCACACAATTTACTCAAATATATCTGCAATACTGATTTGCAGGGCTGTAAAAAAGAAAATGGTTGCTACATAGTAATGCTGCAGCACAATATTATTTTCCAGCGGAGTTTTCGCAGTATGCTTCTAATGTTAAAAACGTCTGCATCAGCAAAACCACGGCATCTAACACTCTTCTCATCGAATATGCGCACATCCTTTATGTTGCAGTTTTATAAATAAAAATGTATAGCTGTGTTTTAGCACGAAAGCCTTAGTATAAAATATAAAAAAGCTGCGTTTTGTGTATGCAGGTTGTAGCTCTTTTCTTCGTCGGGATTTTGCAGGTAGTGTTGGTATCATTGAAATATCAGGCGGCGAAACTGACGGAACAAACAAGCGACGGAGAAAAATAAACTTGTATAAAGGAATGTTTAACTTCGCATCGCCACTAACAATTATGCGTTTAATTAAATTCCGGTAACATGAAAAGTCTACTGCTTTTTTTATTGATCTTGCCTTATACATCAGTTACGATTGCGCAAATAAAAACCTGTAAAGAATTAAAAGAAGGAGTCTTTTATTCATATCCCAAAAATTCTTCAAAGCAATATCAGTTAACCAGGAAAGGCGATATACAAACCGAGAGAGATTTAAGTACCGGAGATAGCTCTCTCTGGAAAATATCATGGTTAAATGATTGTACTTATAGCCTTTATTTTATATCGGGAAGTGCTAAGCTTACCGATGAATTAAGAACCTTTGCAAAAGCCCATAGTTTGATTACTAAAATTGAAAGTACAACAGATGATTTTTACAGCTATCATATTTACATTGATAAAGTGGCTGGTAAATATCTTTTAGCAGATACGATATGGTTTCAGAAAAAACTGGTCGCTGCAAATAATACTATGTTTGAGCATGTACCGGCAACCACATCACTAAAAAAAATAAATTTTAGCAGTAAGTCCCCTTTTGCTTTATTATATGTGTACAGACCCGATAAGTTTATTGCAGGAAAAGTTGATTATTTACTTTACTTTGATGAGAATATAATGTGCACTTCTAAAAATGGCACAGGTTATATTTTTAAAATTTTCAAAGAGGGTGATTTTAACCTGTTAGCAAGGATTTATAATGAAAAAGACGTTACACTAAAAGTTCACATTAAATTTGGCGATAAGGTTTTTGTTAAATCTGAATTTAAGACTATTTCTTTTGACACCAACGGACTGCGGCCTAAACTTTTGGTTGTTGATGCAGAAAAAGGAAGCGAAGAATTTTCAGCGATTGAAGTTCAATGATTATTTTAATTTGAATTAAAATAATCTGCTTGCAGCCTGTAATAATATTTGCCTCCTTTTTATTGGTGAAAAAATGGGATGCCTGAGTACAGATAGTTTTCGCATTCTAACTCTTTTTATTGTTGCGGAACTGCCACAGTGCAATCATAATATACTACCGTGTATGTAAGCCGGAGTTGTGTCTTTTTGTTCAACATTGCAGGCGTTTACCATTTTGCACATGGCACGAAGAAAGCATTCCAGAATAATCAATGTTTCAACGATAAAATTTTACGTAAGGAAATAATACTTTGTGCTGGCAGATTTCAAATCATCTGTACAGGATATTAAAACTATTTGTGCGCTTATGTTTGCACGCGAACAGCTCACTGGAAAAATGTTTGACCTTTGGTAATAAGACACAACGCCGGCTTCCGGTGGACGATGTTTTAGTCTGGTTGGGGGAGGAACAACAGCAAGCGAAAAATTTTAATTGTGTTGATAACAATGTTGCTAAATTTATCTAAGCCAAATAAATATCAATCTTTGGGCACAGCTTTATTGAGTAGTACAGTTTAATAGAAGTTCCAAAATGCCCTGCCGTACAAGTGTGCGACGCAAGGATGCCGCCATAAAAAACAACTGCCTGGACAAATATAATTATGATTTACAACCACATCATTACTTTCCAACCGTGTATTTATTTTTTACGGTAATACCTTCCCATTTATCGGTGCGAAAGGGTGCAGCGGGAAATTGTTCTTTATTAAAGAGGTTACCTGCAGAGGCATCATTTACCCAATTATACCGCACAGCTACGGGTTGCGAAACATCGTTGGCAGTTACCATAATTTTATCACCGTAAATGGTTGCATTGGCTTCGTGGAATTGTTTATCGGCACCGGCAATTTCAAAACCACCAATATTACCGGCGTTATCTTTTACCATCAATCCGCTGCCAGTGTGCGTAAACGTTAGCGCCACTTTATTACCTGTAATTTTCATGGATTGAAATTGGGGGCCGGTATATTCGCCGGGTTTATTGTACACATGATGCAAGGCAATGAAAGCAAGGCGTTTGCCAACATCTTGTTTATTTTTTGGATGTATGTCTGCCGGGTTTCCAATGTCGGTGATTACCGCCATGCCTGTATTAGGTAAGCTTAATGTCATCGCCTGCGCTTCTCTTAATTCAGCCCAGTTGCTGCCATTTTTGCTGTTGGCTTCTGCAGAACCAAAGGTAGATAACTGCACAAATAAAAATGGAAAGTTACCCTGTTTAAAATGCGTTCGCCAATCGTTGATCATTAAAGGAAAAGCAGTGCGGTATTGATATGCACGACCTGCATTGGTTTCGCCCTGGTACCAGATTGCACCTTTAATACTAAATTGTACCAACGGGTATAACATGGCATTGAATAACATAGCAGGGTAATCGTTGGGCCCAATACCAGTAGCAGATGAAAGTATATGCGCAACCCTAAAAGCCCAGTTACCTGCAAGGGATTGCACATTATTTTCTATTGTTAATTTCATATCTGCAGGTAGTCCGTAAACGCCACCACCACCACCGGTGTCATCAACTTTTATTGCAATGGTATTTTTACCTGCTTTTAAAATACCTGGGGCAATTGCATATTCCCTTTGGGTGTTATATCCAGTGGTGTTGCCAACCAGCACGCCATTCAAATAAGTTTGTTCATTGTCATCAATCATAGATAAGTTTAACACGGCAGCTTTGCCTGCATCCGCATCACTAACAATAATATTTTTTCTAAACCATACAGTGCCATCCAACGATGCCAATCCCTGATTTTCCCACAAGCCGGGCAACTGCATTACAGGCCATTTACTATCATCAAATTCACTGTTTTTCCAGGTAGTTGTATTGACGGCATTATCAAAACTTCCTTGTATTTTTTCTACTTGTTTCACCACGGTTTCAACACTGTTTTTCCTGGAAGATTCGATATCGTTATTTTTCATGGCAGTGGCCACATAGTTTAATTCGGGGCTTTGTGCAAATGCTTTTTCACTCGTCCATGCTTCAGACATGGTGCCGCCCCAGGAAGTATTAATAAGCCCAATGGGTACTTTTAATTTATTGTAAAGATCTCTCGCAAAGAAGTAAGCAACCGCAGAAAAATCTCCGGCGGTAGCTGGACTACATACCTGCCAGTTGCCACCGGTAATATCGTCTTTTAATTTAGTGCTGACGGTGTTGGGTACTTTGATATGCCTTATTTGTGGATAGTTGGCTTCCTTGATTTCATTTTGGTAATTGTTTATTTTGCCCCAACCTGCAATGGGCATTTCCATATTGGATTGACCACTACAAACCCATACTTCGCCAACCAATATATTTTGTAGGTTGACCTCATTATTTCCCTTTACAGATAATTTAAAAGGTCCGCCAGCATTTTCCGAAGCTAAAAACAGCTGCCACTTACCCGCCTTATTTGCAGTTGTATTTTTTGTTTGCTTGTTAAATTGCACCATTATTTTTTCGTTGGGTGCAGCCCAACCCCAAACACTGATAGGCTTGTTGCGTTGGAGTACCATATTGTTGCCAAATATTTTTGGCAGTGTAATATCAGCGAAAGCAACTATCGTAAAAAGAATACCTGTTAGAAATAAAACGATCGTTTTTTTCATGTTGAAAGAGTTGTAGTATGGCGTAATTTTTTGCTTTGCTAAAGTAAGTTAAAACAAGGTAACAGAATATGATGTGTACAATGTTTTTTGATGTGCGTGCGTTTATTTTTATTTCGTACTGCTGTTTTTTGCCAGCTAATTATCAGTAGAGTTTTTTATGGTATTGTGCGCTATAACGCGAAGGAGGCAAATAGCGAATATCATAGGCGTTATAGTCTGCATATTTTTTTGTTGGCTTTTGCAGTAATTCCTGATGTGGATCCGTCCCATTCAGGTAACGGCAAAAAGGTTTCATCTATAAATTTTTTGCCACTCTCCGGCATTCCTTTGTCTTCTATAAAAAGAGTGATGTCTGTCATTGTATCCGCGGCAGGTTCTAAAATGCTTACTTTCCTTTTGCCCATTTACTGATCATTTTACAGGCGTATTTTTTACCTGCAGCCAGCGTAAGTTTTTTGCGGGGGCTGTTTTTTTGCAGCCAGCAATTGTAGTTTGTCGAATTTAACTTGCTCAATCACGCCAAACTTTTTTTTATCCAGTGTTAGCGTTTCCATAAATGATTGTTTATGCTTATAAATTTAAAGTAAAATCTTTCGGACAAAATATTTATTTAAACAAAAATAACGCTAAAAAAAGTGTCTGCATTGGTAGGCATAAAACATGCTGACTTATTTCTGCGTCGCCGATAGTAAACCATTCGGGAATTAGTAACGATAGGCAACAAGACAGCGGTTTCTGCGCTTGCCGAGAAAGGAATACCAACACGACAGAAAATATTATCCGGTTGTGTACGGCTGGTATCTCCCGCTCCATCGGAGCAACTTCTTTGTAATAAATAAGTAACATAACCTTATGCTCCATAGGAGCACTCTCTTAAAATGCAGCTTTTAAAATTGGGCGTTTATTAAAGCATAGCTGTTGAATGCTTAACAGGCATTAGGACTGCCAATGCAATTTGCCCACCCTGCACCCTTGTGCCTAGAAAAGTTTTATAATTTGTAGAGTTGCTTGCACCAAAATGGTGCAGTCCAGCCTCTACCGGAGTTTCATTAAGTGAATGCCTGATAAAAGTAAATGTTCTATAAATGATCTGATATACTACTTTCTCTATTAACTGCTTTTTAATTGCGTTGGCTTCGGCTGTTGGTCAGAGACATAACAGCGGCAAGTCTGGATAGGTTGAGTTTTTTATTTTGTGAAGTAAGACCAACAAGGGCAAAAAAAACGCTCTGGGTACTAACGGCCCTTCTTTTTTAAATCTGGAAGCCCGGCTTTTTCGAAAGCCTTTTTTGCTTTCTCAACTTTTTCAGGAAAAAGCACAACATTACTGTATTTGTTTAATGACTTGTCAGTACGAACTACCGGGATTTTTTTGTCGTTTAATTCAAGGATGCTTTTCATAATTCAAATTTAAGATTTTTTTCGTTGAATCACGAATGCTTCATAGTCTTTGCCTTTCTGATATCTTTCCCATTCATTTTGGGTTTGTCCAAATATTTCAAAATCATTTTCTACCACATCATAATATTTATTTATACCAATTCTGTAAAGCCTTGTTCTTGCAGTGGTGCTTCCTGTAGCATAAATCCATGCTTCCGGAAATTTGTCGCAAAAGGCATAAATAGCCGCAACCACCGTTGCAAGAACCTTTTCACTGTCGCCGTTATCGGTAACTATCATGTCGTCAATATCACCTGTCAGGGAATTTTTGTCACCCAGGGAAAGGTTGTAAAGGTCATGTTGGTTTACAAGTGAAAACTGAATGACCTTTTCAATTTTACCCTTTGGGCCTTCGCTTAAAAAGCCGAAAGTTGTAAGCTGGTCATCAGACTTTAATTCATACCGGTCAAGTTTCATACAATCTTTTTACTGGGATGAAGATAATATTTTCTCCATTGCCGAAGTACACGGTGTTTGTAAATGGGATGAAGTCGTTGTGTCTCCGAGCAACGACCGGAGTTTCATTAAGTGAATGCCTGATAAAAGAAATATTCTATAAATGACCTGGTGCAGCACTTTCTTTATTAACTGCTCTTTAATTGCGTTTGCTTCGCCCGTTGGTCAGAGACACAACAGCGGCATGTCTGGATAGGCTAAGTTTTTTATTTTGTGAGGTAATACCAACAAAGGCAAAAGAGTTACTTGCGCCAAAAGGTGGAAAGGCAACGAAGTTTTACTGGCTGCAATATTTTTCTAATACCATCAACTCTCCAAGTTCTTCTGAAGATGAATAAATAGCAGTATTTATTAATTCACCAGTCGCTTTTTTCTTAAGAATGATTTTTCTCTGGTTAGACATAATTTTTGATGTACCTGAATTTATCGTTTCTGGTTCCCCAAATAAAATCTCATAAGTCTCATAGAATAATTTGTGTGTCATAGAATATGTATTTTTGATAATAAAAAAAATGATATGATAAAATTATGTTCAGATTAATTTATTACCAAAATGCTGGTATTCATAGAAGCTGCATAGAGAAAATTGGATATTTTTGTCATCGAATCTTTCGTTTCCAATGCGAAATGATTTAATGCCGAGTATTGTTTGAGGAATTTAATTTAGTCGTTAGGGAAAATGGAAGCGGAGAAGAAGAAACATTTTATATGAGAGGGGATTGGATTTAAAAAGAGATTGTGGGAAAATTTTATTTCCTTGCAAATTTGCAAAATATGCGTGATCCATTTATTGAGAAATTAAACGAAAAAAACTTGTGTACTTGGTATGGCTTACCATTTCTCAACCTGAATGTAAGTGCTTTTGGCTGCACCAACTTTATTAATTCTTATCAGGTGCGGTACACATATCTGTTAGCAGTTGAGGTGAAGGATGTTCAACAGTGTATGCCAGTGATGAACATTTCTTTCTTCATGAAGATGGCTCAGGTTAGTGACAAAGAGTATTTCTTATTTGAGGTGCCGGATTTCTGGAAAGATGATTACGAGTTGTTCCTGGAAGGAAAATACAGCAAGATGAGTGAAGATGCCAAATTGAAGATTAAGGAAGTGAGTGGATTGAAATATGAGGTTCCTGATAAGACTGGATCAAAATTGACTGATGCTATATTAATGGCGTTGGATAATCATCCGGCATTAAGAAATAAATGGTCGGATTTAATTGGCGTTTCAGAACATTTGCTACCAGAAGAACTTCTTTCGCCACCAGCTGAAAATAGTTTTATTGTGCTGTAATCTTTAAAGAACTATATGTGCGACTGGATTTAGTTTCGTTATTACAATTCATGTTCATGAGATATTTGAATTTGCATCAGGTTCGCCGCCAAGTGCATCATCAATGAAATCATCCGTTAAATATCCGCCGTAGCCGTCAGGCGGACCACCATACTCTGAATACCTGTCACTTGATGGTTTGTCAGGGAAATTATCATAATACCATTGATTAATTTGGTCTTGTCTATTTTCTTCCATACGCTCTTTTTGAACATAAATATCAGTTAAAACTAATCGGCACCATTCAAAATAATCCTGTTCGGTAACAGATAATCGTTCATCCCTTTTTATTTCATCAAGGCTTCTATCCGAAAAGTAAGATGCCGCAATTAATTTTAAAATTAATATCGGAGGTGATTGTATTTGTGAGTATTCGTTGATATTGCCATATTCAGAACTGAAAAGAATTTTATAAATATCGTATTCAAGCCAATAGTAAATAGGTTCAGGAAGGTTATTAGTTTTAAATATTTCCAATATGGTGCTAACATATATTTCACCATATAAATCAATTATTTTGTGATTTTGTTTGTAATTGTACCATTCTGAAGTTTTAAAATATCTTCTTTCTTCTCTTTTTTGAACCTCTTTAATTTTAGTTGAAAAATTTGAATACACCAGTAAGCTAATTTGGGCTTTCATTTTTGTATCTGCTTCAATAAGGCCTAGTTTACATGCTTCCAAATAATCAGTTTCTTGTAATTCTATTCTTTGTTCAAAAAAAATATCATTTTCTGTTCTATAGCTTAAAAACGAAGCAGCAGTTTTTTCTAAATTGAAATTTGTTTTGATTGTTTTCCATTCCACATTTTTTGCCTTTTTTAATAAATCAGAAGTTACATGTAGACTAATTAATCCTGTTATTTTTTCACGTTCAAAGCTATTACTTTCTTCAATTTTAGCTCTATCAAATTCCCATTGTTTAAAAACCGAATTAAACCAATAATCATAATCTTGAATTGTATTAATATTAAATTGTTGGTCTTCATTTCTTTTTATAGAAGATCTATTTTCAAATGTTTCCTTACTAAGAATTTGTATTCTTTGTGCATTTCTTTGGCTATCCTCGTTTGCATAAAATCTTTTCGAGCAGTCATTCAGTGTGTGATTGATTTTCTCTAATATCATAATTTCAAACAAATTAATATAACTACTCCTTACTCTCGCTTCCTCTGATTGCCAGTCTTCATTCAACAACTGATAGAGCAAATCTGCTGGATCAATGTCTTCATTTTCATTATTATCATTCATAAGTTCGTGTTTAACATATGTCCAAGTTAATCGAAATAAAATTTCACTGCAAGAAAAGAATTGACAATTTATTCTTTAAACCAGTTTCGTATCTCAGCGGACAACTACGCTAGGTAACAGTCACAAATAGGTATACCGCACGAGTGTGCGACGCAACAATGTACCACAAAGCTGTCCTCAGCCCGGATAATAAAACCTTCCTCCATACATAACCATTTTTTGCAATAAAGGTGTGTAAAACCTCCTCATAACCGTTAATAACTCGTGCACACATTCAAATTCACTTCTTAAAGCATTGGGCTATATTTGCCGCAACACTTAAAATATAGAACCGTGCGTTTAAAGAGTTTAGAAATAAAAGGATTTAAAAGTTTTGCCGATAAAACCGTCCTCCATTTTGATGAGGGTATTACCGGCGTTATTGGGCCCAACGGCTGCGGTAAAAGCAATATCATCGATAGCATTCGCTGGGTAATTGGCGAGCATAAAATA
>NZ_JACMOO010000381.1 GCF_014377975.1 Ferruginibacter sp. | reverse complement strand
GGACAATTACTGCAAGTAATGTTTAAGATGTTCGATAAATTCCCGAACATCCAAAAACCTGTAAAATAGTATAATCAAATACTATCAAACTTACCAGCCAATATTTTTATATACCATCGAAGGCTGTTTGCATTAAACTCATATCCAATTTTAGCATTTTCATCATTCCCTTCATTACGCTGCCGGATTTTTGTGGATGTTGACTTTTTAATAATTGATCTAAGATAGTAGAAACAGTTGCCGTGTTATTCAAAATCTATTTTAGTGTTATCCATTGATGCGTCTTCCCTCCTGCCGACGCAGGAGTGTAGGATAAAAAGACAAATTTCCCGTTGGGCTTGCCACGGTAGTAAAATAATGAAAGGAGTATGTAAAAGAAGAAAAATAAAAAATTACAAAAGTATTGGTATGCAGGCCATGGCAGCCCATCTGTAATTGCGTAATAAATTTTTAATGCACGCATTTGCTAAGTTCAATCCACTGATCCTGTAACTTATTTTATTACACTTCCATCCCGAATCTCCTCACTGCCGGTTGTAACCAAGGTATCGCCCGTTTTAAGATTGCCACCATATACTTCCGTTTTCCCATTTGCATCACGCCCTTTTTTTACTGCTACCCATTCGGCTTTTCCGTTTAGTTTCCGAATCACAAATATCTTTTCAGTGGAACTTACTACAGATGTTTTAGGAACTACAAAACTACTATCCTGCGCTGGTAGCGAAATGGAAATTTCGGCCACCATGCCAGGTAATAATTTTTTGTTGCTGTTATCTACATCCATTTCAATAAACTCAGAACGAAGCCGGTTATCCAGCACCCCGGAGAGACGGACAATTTTAGCAGTAAATTTTTCTCCTGCCAGGGAATTTACCGTAAAATTTATTTTACTTTGGCTGTTTAAGAAAGAAGTGTAAGCAGCAGGGATAGCTGCAGTCAACCTTAATTTGTTTTGTTGTTGTAAAGAAAAGATAGGCAGATCAGACCCTTTACCAGACGGACCGACGTAAGCTCCTGCACTTACATTTCTTACACTGATTACCCCACTAAATGGAGCTCTTATTTCCAGGTAATTCCTTGTATCTGTAATTTCTCTGATGGCAGCTTTCGCCGCATTCAACTGTGCCATGTCTGAGTTTTGTTTAGCGAAGGCTAATTCCAGTTCATTGGGCGAAATTGTGCCTGGTGTTTTGCTGGTTTCAAGTAACCTGTTGTAAGTGGCTTTACTGCCCTGGTACAATGCACTAAAAGACTCCAGTTTTGATTGCGACCCTGCCAGTTGAGAGCCTATTTCCTGGGCTTCCATTGTTGCCAGTAACTGCCCTTGTTTTACCTGTGAGCCAACATCTACATACATCTTTTTTACAAAGCTGCTCACTTTTGCATACAGATCTACTTTTTGAAAAGATACAAGCTCGCCCGGGATATCAAGGCTGGTTGAAAGCATACCTTTTTGCAATATAAAAGTGGGTGTTGGGGGCAGTGCTGTTGCAACCGCTTTGTGCTCAATCTTTCCTTCATCAGAAGAATTACAACTTTGCAGGATAGTTACAAGGCAGAAACTACCTGCAAGCAGTACTGTAATTACAAGGCTATTTCTTGTCATATAAAGAGGATATATAGTGTTTACTTTCTTTGTCTTCAGGATCCAATGATACAGATTGTGTACTCGCTTTACCCTGTACCCATGCAAATACCAATGGTAAAATAAACAAGGCTGCAACAGTGGAGGCAACCAATCCCCCAATCACGGCCCGGCCCAATGGTGATGCCTGGTCACCACCTTCTCCCCATCCTGCTGCCATGGGTATCATACCCGCAATCATAGCAACGCTCGTCATAAGTATTGGCCGCATACGTAAGGCCACAGCTTCTTTGGCAGATAAGATGGCATCGCCATTGTGTTTGCGCAACTGCTCGGCGTTGGTTATAAGCAATACCGAATTGGAAATAGAAACACCCACGGACATGATCATACCCATGTAAGATTGCAGGTTAAGTGTTGAACCGGTCAGCATCAATAATACCAGCGAGCCCAGTATTACAGCGGGTACAGTGGCCAGTACCACCAATGAAACTTTAAACGATTGGAAATTGGCCGCCAGCATTAAAAATATCACTGCAATGGCAACCAGTAAACCAGATTGAAGACTGTCGAGCGTGTCGGTTAACACATCACTCAATCCCTTCGCCTGCATAGTTACTCCCCTGGGCAAAGCCCCGAGAGATTTAATTGCCGCATCAACATCCTGCGTTGCATGGCCAAGGTCTTTTTTATAAAGATTAGCTGTTACAGAAAGCACAGGAATATTACCGTTGTTATCATTTTCGCCATGGGTAATGCCGGGTGAAAGTGTTGCGATATCGCCGATCACAGGTCGCGGCTGATTTTTTAAAACCGGTATTTCGCTGATGTCATTAATACTGCTCATTTTATTTTCCGGTATTTCTACCTGTATTGCATAACTCAACCCGATCTTCTGATCTACCCAAACATTTTTTTCTGTATAACGGCTGGAAGAAGTAGAGGCCGTCAGGGATCGTGAAATGTCTGATACATCTACACCCAGCTGGGCAGCTTTTATTCTGTCAATATCAATGTTGATGGAAGGGTATTTTGTGCTTTGTCCTATCTGAACATCCCGCAGATAGGGGATTGCGTTTAGCTTTTCTATCAGCTTATTTGCATAGGCTTCATTTACCTGTTTGTTTTTACCGGCTACTTGCACTTCTATGGGTGTGGGGGCACCCTGGCTTAATATTTTATCGGTCAGCTGGATCGGCTCAAAAGATAATTTCACATCTGGCAAAGCCACTTTCATTCTTTCCCTGAACCTGTCCTGCAATGCTTCCAGGTTAGTTTTATAATCTTCTTTTAACTGCACCTGTAACACAGCTTCGTTTGGACCTGCCATAAAAAGGTAAATAGGACTGGTAGAAAATAAACCAGGGTGGGTACCAACAAATGCGGAAGTGATGGCAATATTTTCTTTGCCAACCAGCGTATCCAGTACTTTCAGCGATTTTACCAGATCCAGCTCTGTACTTTCTACCCTGGTTCCCTCCGGTGCACGCAAACGCACCTGAAATTGTTTGGCATTTACCTTTGGCAACACGTCTCTTCCAATAGTACTCAGCAATAAAAAAGCAAGCCCGGAGATGACAATGATATAAGCCGAAACTACCAATTTTGAAAAGGGGAAAAGCCTCGTTAAGAAACGGAGCAGGCGATTTCGGAATTTATTGAATCCCGAAGTTTTTTCGCCAGCTTCGTTCATTGATTTTTCAACAAGTATTTTCTTTTGATCCCAGGTATCGCCTTCCTCTGCAGCCGAAAGTCCGCTTGCAACAAACGCTTCTTCATCGGTCATATCTGTGGTTGAATTCCCTTTTTTTAAAGGATGACCTTTCATCAACCAGTTTGCCATAATTGGCACAAAAGTTTGCGACATAAAGTAAGATACGATCATGGAAAAAGCAATGGCCAATGCCAGTGGCAAAAACAAAGCTCCGGGAATTCCCTTCATGGTAAAAGCAGGTGCAAATACTGCCAGTATACATAACAGTATCAGTAGTTTTGGAAAGGCAATTTCTTTACAGGCATCCCAGATAGCAAGAGCCTTAGGCTTCTGCATATCAAGGTGCTGGTGTATATTTTCAATCGTTACCGTTGATTCATCTACCAATATGCCAACGGCCAGGGAAAGGCCGCTCAGCGTCATGATATTGATGGTTTGATGAAAGAGTGATAAGAATAAAATGCCGGAGATAATGGAGATGGGTATAGTGAGGATAACAATCAATGCGCCTCTTGGATCACCTAAAAAAAGCAGTACCATTAAGCCGGTTAAAATGGCACCAATTGCACCTTCAAACAGTAAACTTTTTACAGCATTAATTACATAGCCCGACTGGTCAAACTGGTAAGACAATGTTACATCTTCAGGTAATACCGACTGAAAACGAGGAATCGCTTTTTTTAAATTTTGTACTACCTCCCAGGTAGAAGCGTCGGCTGATTTAGTAATGGCTAAATACACCGAACGCTTGCCGTTGATGAGCGCATAACTGGAAGTAATGTCGGCCCCATCTTCTACAGTTGCCACATCTTTTAAATACAAATTTTGCACACCCCCTTTAAACAAAGGAATGTTCTCAAAATCCTTTACTGTTTTGATGGTAGTATTTACGGGTGTTAAATAATTTTTATCACCAATGCGTACATTACCCGCTGGCGAAGTCTGATTATTGACTTTTACTGCTTCTACCACCTGGTCAATAGTAAGATTGTGAGACCGCATTGTTTCCGGATCTACTTTTATAACTACTGTTCGTTGGTTACCACCAAAAGGTGCAGGTGAAACCAGGCCGGGAATAGAGGAAAAAGCAGGCCGGATATACACGCTGGCAAAATCGAGTAACTCATTATTTGTACGGGTAGGGCTGCTCAATACCAACTGCCCTACCGGCAAAGTAGATGCATCAAACCTAAGAATAAATGGCGGTTGTGAACCTGGTGGAAAGCCTGCCTGGGCCCTGTTACTAAAAGCCGATACTTCCGCAGCCGCCTGGGCCATATTGGTTCCTTCATAAAAGGTAAGCTTCATCAAGGTTAAGCCCTGTATATTTTTTGTTTCGATATTTTTTACACCCGATACATACAGCATCAGATTTACATAAGGTTTGCCGAAATAAGACTCCATCTGATCTGGTGTGTAACCGCCAAAAGGATGTGACAAGTAAATCACGGGTAAATTCATATCCGGTAAAATATCTATCTTGATATTGCGTACCGCGTTGATACCAAAAAAGGTTAGTCCCGCCACCAGTACCAGGATGGTAATGGGCTTCCGCAATGCTGCTCTTATCAGGTTCAAACTGTAATTTTTAAATAATAGTTATAAGTTAATTATGAATTATAAGTTGATCGATATTGGTTGATAGTTGTACTTTAATTTTTTTATTTTCTGCCAGTTGTTTTACATCTCACCACCAGCGTACTATTCTGTTCGAAAAAACTCATACCTCATAACTTATAAAGCACAACTTTTACCTTGTCTGTTTCAAAAAAAAATCAAAATCACCGGAGGCCGCAGCTTTTTGAAGCAGCGATTGCCACACGTTAATATAGCTTATACTCACGTCTGTTTCGGCCCTGTTTAATAAATACAATGTTTGTTGCAGGTCAATGATATTGCTGAGTCCGTTTTTAAACAGTACCGACTTTTGCAGGTAGGCATCAGACGCAGCTTTGTATTGAACAGGTGCTTCGTGCCAGCTTAGTAAACTGTTGGTAATTCGTTGATCGGCCAGCACCAACTGGTCTTTTAATTGCGTACTTATCAGATCATATTCATTTTGTAGTGCTTTTGAAATAAATTGCTGGGCAGTTACCTGGTGCTTTATTTTGGCGACGCTCATAATATTCCACGCCATTGAAACCCCGGTTACATAATTGCTGCGGGCGGGCTTGATGCCTGTAAAATAGTCTTTTGAATAATTATTGGTGATTGCTGAATAATTATAATCAAACCCGGAACCACGGCTTTGAAAAATGCCAAACAGGTTTATACCAGGCATAATACTTTTACTCAGCAAACCAGCATAGCCGTTACTTTGGTCAATACGACTTTTATAAAACTTAACCTGTGGATTTTGTTCTATTGAAAGTTCGGTATTGTAAGTAGCGGGCAATGTTTTTAAAAAGAGGGTGTCTGCGCTATATTGGTCCGGTGCGGCATTTATTAGTTGAGCCAGTTGATTGCTATATTGCTGTTCTGTATTGCTGGCATCAACGATGAGAAGTTTCGCTTTGGAAACCTCTGCATTGGCAATAGAAGAATCAACACCCGCATTTAATCCATTCTTTGTGCGGGCAGCTACTACTGTTTGAATAGACATTGCTCTTTGCAGGTTAGCGTTGGCATTTTTCATCAAGGTCTGGGTAATCAGCAAATTCAGGTAAGCACCTGCAATTTTTACACTTTGTACAAATTGTTCCTGAGCCAGATCGGCTGAATCTTTATTTACCTGGGAGGCAGCGTAGGTGATCCTGGATTGTAACCTGCCAAAAGAAAATATTTCCCAGTTGGTATTTAAAACATACACACCACCAAAAGCAGCCGACCATCTCTGGCTGCTGCTGACAGGGCCGGAGGAAGTAGTTCCGTTAATACCATAAGCGGAAGAAGGCCCAAACTGTCCATTGACAGTTCCAAAACTTTGTTGTATAGAAGCTACTACGTTAGGCAGGTATTCGGCACGGGTATTTTTCACCAGCTCGGCAGATGATTGCAAATAGTTTTGTTTGGCCTGGATGCCCTGAAAGTTTTGAAGCCCTGTTTTTATTGCTTCAGATAGCAACAATGCTTTTTGCACCTGGCCAAATGCTATCGTGCTACTGAAAAATCCGGTCACCAGAACAAGTAAAATACGATTGCTTCCAAATATTATCATAAGTATTATTCTATCAGATATCAAGTAACGGGAATTAAGTATTAGCATGAAACAGAAGCCTTTGCTTTTAGCCTTCTGTTTTTATTTTTTTATCTTCAATCTTCTCTCCCACAATGTTCCTCACGCAGTTCCACGCCTTTTTCGGATCTTTATCAATGATGCTTTTCAACAAATCTTCGTGAATGGAATGTTTAATTACAAACATTTCCGTATCAGTATATACCTGCCTGAATGATTTTTTTATTTGTGCTGCAATGTTTTTATAGAGGTCTGCCAGAATATCATTTTTGGCTGCATCCGCAATAGCGATGTGAAACTGTATGTCTGCTTCAATACATTCATCTGCCAGGTTATTTTGAGCGGCTTCCAGTCTTTTCTTCAATAATTTTGTCAGTGTGTTAATATCTTTTTGGGTGCGGTTGATGGCCGCTTTTTCTGCTATTTTTAACTCAAGTAATTGCCTTACTTCGTTCAAATCTTTTGCTGTGGAAGTTTGCAACCGGTCGTACCAATGTACAAGTGTGCCATTTTGCACATCTACAAAAGTACCTACACCTTGTTTAACCCTTATCAGTCCTTTGTTGGAAAGTATCCGGATTGCCTCTCGGACACTGGAACGCCCCACACCGAACTGTTGCATAAGTTCGGGTTCCGAAGGCAATTTGTCGCCAGACTTTAATTTGCCCAAAACAATTTGTTGCTGCAATTTGGTAACTACCTCATCACACACTCCGCTTCTTTTTACAATGCTATTCATAGTCGTCAGGTCATCTGATGATTAAAGATACAAGCAGATGAGGAAATGAAAAAATATTTTTTAACAGATAACAACCTATTGACAAAGCTTCTCTTTTATTTTACCCTTAAAAACCATATTAAAAATATGATACAGGTTTTGGTTATTTATTGGAAAGAAAAACTGTTTGAAGCAAAAAATTAAAATAAGAAAAATCTCAATTTTAAAACAAATACAAAGTTTTTATTCAATCTAAGTTTAGATTTATCATAGTTTTTGCAATTTTTATCCGATAACAATGGATATTTGTAAAATAATTCAAAAAATTTACAATGAATAAAAAGCCAGCTACCTTGTTTGATAAAGTGTGGGATGCACATGTGGTTAGAAGAATTGAAGATGGCCCGGACGTTTTTTTTATTGACAGGCATTTTATACATGAAGTAACCAGTCCGGTGGCATTTGGAGGCCTGGAAAGCAGGGGTATAAAAGTGATGTTTCCTGAACATACTTTTGCTACTGCCGATCACAATACGCCCACCATCAATCAACATTTACCGGTAGAAGATCCCTTATCAGCCAACCAGTTAAAAGCGCTGGAACAAAACTCAGCAAAATATGGAATTTCGCATTGGGGGTTGGGTAATCCTAAAAACGGCATCGTACATGTGGTAGGGCCAGAAAACGGTATTACACTTCCTGGAATGACAATCGTGTGCGGTGATTCGCATACTTCCACCCATGGGGCATTTGGTGCCATCGCGTTTGGAATAGGCACTTCTGAAGTAGAAATGGTGTTATCGTCACAATGTATCATGCAGCCAAAACCGATGAAAATGCGCATCAACGTAACAGGTGGTTTGGGTAAAGCGGTTACACCAAAAGATGTTACGTTATATATTGTATCTAAATTAACCACCGCAGGCGCCACGGGTTACTTTGTTGAATATGCGGGTGAGGTGTTTGAAAAAATGAGTATGGAAGGCCGCATGACGGTTTGCAATATGAGTATTGAAATGGGTGCCCGGGGCGGAATGATAGCACCAGATGAAACTACTTACACTTACATAAATGGCCGTGAATTAGCTCCAAAAGGCGTGGCCTGGGATACGGCGCTTGCCTACTGGAAAACACTTAAAACAGAGGCAGGTGCAGAATTTGATATAGAATATAATTTTGATGCAGCAGATATTGAACCCATGATTACCTATGGCACTAACCCTGGAATGGGGATGGGTATTTCAAGGTCAATTCCCCGGGGCGCCGATTTAAAAGGAGCAACCGCTACCTACGAAAAATCGTTGAAGTACATGGGCTTTCATGAAGAAGATCAGATGATTGGTAAAAAAGTAGACTATGTATTTATCGGCAGTTGTACCAATGGCCGTATTGAAGATTTCAGGGCTTTTGCATCCATTGTAAAAGGCCGCAAAAAGGCAGACCATGTTACTGCATGGGTGGTACCAGGATCGCATGTAGTGGAAACGCAAATTAAAGAAGAAGGGATACTGCAAATTTTAACCGAAGCAGGATTTTTATTGCGTCAGCCGGGTTGCTCAGCATGCCTTGCAATGAACGATGATAAAGTGCCTGCAGGCAAATACGCAGTAAGTACAAGTAACCGTAATTTTGAAGGAAGGCAGGGGCCTGGTAGCCGTACCTTACTGGCAAGTCCGCTGGTAGCCGCCGCTGCCGCCGTTACCGGATATGTAACCGACCCAAGAGACCTGATGTAATATCTGCATTACATTATTAATTATCAATTATTAATTATTAATTAAAATTATGGCTTACGATAAATTTAATGAACTCACAAGTACTGCTGTTCCGCTGCCCATCGAAAATGTAGATACAGATCAGATTATTCCTGCACGCTTTTTAAAAGCAACCAAGCGGGAAGGTTTTGGAGATAATCTTTTTAGAGACTGGCGGTATAATGCAGATGATACCCCTCAACAGGATTTTATTTTAAACAATCCGATTTATACGGGTAAGATTCTAGTTGGCGGCACCAATTTTGGTAGCGGCAGCAGCCGCGAACATGCAGCCTGGGCCATTTACGATTATGGATTCCGTTGCGTAGTATCAAGTTTTTTTGCAGATATTTTTAAAAACAATGCCATCAATATGGGCATTCTGCCAGTGCAGGTAAGTGCTGAATTTTTAGCGAAAATATTCTCGGCTATCGAAGTGAATCCTGCAAGCCAGTTCACAATAAGCCTTCCGGAGCAAACCATTGCCATTCTTTCTACCGGAGAAAAAGAAACGTTCAATATCAACGGTTATAAAAAGCACAACCTGTTAAATGGCTTTGATGACATTGACTATTTACAAGACATGAAGGAAGACATTGCGTCTTTTGCAAAAATTCATGCGATATAATTCAGGTAGAATAAACAATACAGATCCTTCATCATCTTATCCATTCATCTTTTAAGCAGCATCGCTGTATACAATTGAAAAAAAATCCAAGGTATATTGAGATAATGGATACCACACTTCGGGATGGTGAACAAACCAGCGGTGTATCTTTTTCTGCGTCTGAAAAATTAACCATTGCCCAGCTTTTATTAACTGAAGTAAAAGTAGACAGGATTGAAATAGCATCTGCAAGAGTATCCGAAGGAGAGTTTCAGGCAGTAAAAAAAATAACGGACTGGGCGGGTAAAAATGGATATCTAAACCAGGTAGAGGTACTTACATTTGTAGACGGTGAAACATCTGTAAACTGGATGCTTGAGGCCGGCGCAAAAGTAATGAACCTGTTAACTAAAGGTTCGCTCAATCATCTTACCCATCAGTTAAAGAAAAACCCGCAGGAACATTTTGTAGAAATCGCTGCTGTAATTTCGCTTGCCGTAGAAAAAGGATTGCAATGCAATGTGTATCTTGAAGACTGGAGCAACGGGATGCGCAACTCCAAAGAGTACGTGTTGGAATACCTTGATTTTTTGCAGCGTCAACCCATCAAAAGGGTTTTGTTACCGGATACTTTGGGCGTGTTGATTCCTTCTGAAACATTTGGATATGTATCGGAACTGGTACAACGGTACCCGCAATTACATTTTGATTTTCATGCACACAACGATTATGATTTAAGTATAGCCAATGTAATGGAAGCAGTAAAAGCGGGCGTGCATGGCCTTCACTTAACCGTAAACGGAATGGGCGAAAGAGCCGGCAATGCGCCGCTGGCAAGCGCTATTGCTGTGTTAAACGATTTTATGCCGGATGTAAAAACTGCTGTTGCAGAAAAATCATTGTACACGGTTAGTAAACTGGTAGAAGCTTTTTCCGGTTTTAGAATATCTGCCAACAAACCGGTAGTTGGCGAAAATGTATTTACCCAAACAGCAGGCATTCATGCAGATGGAGATAAAAAAAATAACCTGTATCACAACGACTTGATGCCGGAGCGCTTTGGCCGTCAGCGTAAATATGCACTGGGTAAAACAAGCGGCAAGGCTAACATCGACAACAATCTGCAGCAACTGGGCATACAGCTATCGGATGAAGATTTAAAGAAAGTTACCCAGCGGGTAATTGAATTAGGCGACAGAAAAGAAATGGTTACGCAGGCAGATCTGCCCTATATTATTTCTGATATTTTAGACAGCAACAGTATTGTTCAAAAAGTTCAGATCATCAACTATGTGCTCACGCATTCAAAAAATTTAAAACCATCCGTAACATTGAATATTTCTATCAATGGCGAATTGTTTGAGGAACATGCGCAGGGCGATGGTCAATATGATGCGTTTGTAAATGCCTTGAAGAAGATATACAAACAAAAGAAAATGGAATTGCCGGTACTGGCCGATTATACGGTTCGCATTCCGCCCGGCGGTAAGTCGGATGCATTGTGTGAAACCATCATTACCTGGCTGCACAATGGCAAAGAGTTTAAAACCCGTGGCTTGGATAGTGATCAAACAGTAGCAGCAATTAAGGCAACCGAAAAGATGCTCAACAGCATTTTAATTAGTTATAAGTTATGAGTGATGGGTGATGAGTGAGTCGTTACAAATTTCCTGAATTACTAATGGCAACGAGGAGGCTGTATTTTATAATTTGTGTAATGGGTGTTTATAATTCGTGGTTTACAATTGGTATAATAAAATAAAATAAATAGAAATGGCAAAAAAGCATATCCTCATTGTTCCCGGAGATGGAATAGGACAGGAAGTAACTTTGGTTGGTAAAAAAGTATTGGATAAAATAGCTGCTAAATTTAACCATCAATTTACCTATGATGAAGCATTGATTGGCCATGTTGCCATTGAGGCCACCGGCAATCCTTTACCGGATGAATCGTTGGAAAAAATGCGTAATTCAGATGCAGTATTGTTTGGTGCAGTTGGGCATCCTAAATATGACAATGATCCCTCTGCCAAAGTAAGGCCTGAACAGGGTTTGCTGAAGATGAGAAAAGAATTGGGTTTGTATGCCAACCTTCGTCCGATAAAATTATTTGATGAATTACTAAGTGCCTCCAGCATTAAACCGGAAATTTTAAAAGGAGCCGATATTTTATTTTTTAGAGAACTAACCGGTGATATTTATTTTGGTGAGAAGGGAAGAAAGAATGATGGTAACACAGCTTTTGATGTTGCAGAATACAGCCGTTTTGAAGTAGAACGCATTGGCCGGAAAGCTTTTGAAGCTGCACGTACAAGACGCAAAAAATTGTGTTCTGTTGATAAAGCAAATGTATTGGAAACAAGCCGCTTGTGGAGAGAAGAAATTCAAAAACTGGCGTTGGAATATCCGGATGTGGAAGTGGAATACCAGTTTGTAGATTCTACCGCAATGATGTTAATTAAAGATCCACGTCGTTTTGATGTAGTGGTAACCGCTAATTTATTTGGCGATATTTTAACCGATGAAGCTTCGCAGATTGCAGGTTCAATGGGTATGCTGGCTTCTGCTTCTATCGGCGATGGAACTGGTGTGTACGAACCCATCCATGGCTCAGCGCATGATATTACGGGCAAGGGTATTGCCAATCCGCTGGCGTCTATTCTATCTGCAGCCTTGTTGCTGGATATTTCTTTTGGGATGAAAGAAGAATCTGAACTGGTGATCAGCGCAGTTGACCAGGTGTTAAAAGCCGGTTTTCGTACCATCGATATTGCAGATGCAACAACACGTAAAGAAAATATTTTAGGTACCGAAGCAATGGGCGACGCGGTGTTGAAATTTTTATAAGTTGGTGAAATTACTTAACGGGGATATAAAAGGATTTACTTTTTATATCCCCTTTTTTATTTTGAATGTTTACCCGATTGTACACCGTCTTTTGCCATGGTTCGTATCTCACGAACCACTCTACCACAATCAAGTAATAACGATTGCGAAGATAGTTTGTGAGAAACTAACCTTAGCCATGGTTCGTGTCTCACGAACCACTCTAACACAATCAAGTACTAACGATTGCGAAGATGGTCCGTGAGACAGGAACCATGGCTGGAACAAAAGAAAGTAGTCCGGGCAATCTTCATAGACCCATTATTATAAAAAAAACTAAACCCTTGGCCGTGGTTCGTGTCGCACGAACCACTCTACCACAATCAAGTAATAACCATTGCGAAGATGGTTCGTGAGACACGAACCATGGCTGGAGACACGAACCATGGCTGAATATTCCGGGCAATCTTCATAGACCCATTATTATAAAAAAAACTAAAACCTTGGCCGTGGTTCGTGTCTCACGAACCACTCTACCACAATCAAGTAATAACGATTGCGAAGATGATCCGTGAGACACGAACCATGGCTGGAACAAAAGAAAGTAGTCCGGGCAATCTTCATAAACCCATTATTTTTTTTTAAAAAAACCAGCAAGCCGCTAACCCTTCACAGACTTTCTCAAAACCATTACAGCCGGAATAATTATTTCCTCATCCGGCAATTCAAAATTTTTTCTTTCTAACGATTTTACCAGTATTGAGGCGGCTATTTTACCCATTTCAAATGCGGGTTGTGTAATAGTAGTTAGCGGCGGATGCAAAAAAGCCGCGGTATCTACATTGGAAAAACAAATTAACTGTACATCTTTGGGTATGCTCAACTGTAAGTCTTCGCAAGCCTGGTAAACGGGCAATGCTAATTTTTCAACAGAAGCTACAATGCCTGCTCCCTTTTTGATGGATTTTAATTTTCGCTTTAACCCCAAATAATCTTTTTCAGCGTCATTGGTGAATGTGATAATATTCCCGGCATCCGGTTTTAAGTGGTAATCAAGCAATGCTTTTTTATATCCATCCAGGCGTTTACAGGATATGGACAGCGTTTGTGAAAAAGATAGAAAAAGGATTTTCGTACAGCCTTTTTTTATAAGATGTACTGTTGCCAGGTAAGCACTTTCAAAATCGTTGGTAGTAATTTTTGTGGTGTTTACTTCTTCCATTACGCGGTCAAAAAAAACAAGCGGTACTTTTTTATCCATCAATGCATCAATGTGATGGTGCAGTATGGTTTCCCTCGCCACCGACATCAATACGCCATCTACCCGGCCGCTTTCAAAGTCTTTTAAAATCTTTTTTTCTTTTTCAAAATTTTCATGCGACAAATAAATCAATACATGGTAACCTTTTTCCTGCGCTACCGATTCAATCCCGTTGATGGCCTGTGCAAAAAAACTATCGGCCACTTCCGGTATTACTACACCAATCGTTTTGCTATTGCGGGTTCGCAGACTGCTTGCGTAAGGGTTGGGTACGTAGTTTAGCTTTTGCACTAAATCATTCACCCGCAGTTTTGTTAATACACTTATTTCATGGCTGTCGCTGATTGCTTTTGAAACAGTGGAAACCGAAAGACCCAGCTGCCTGGCCAGCATTTTTATAGTGACGTTATTTATTTTCTCTTTCATACTGTTTAAAGCAGGAAGCTACACCAAATTTATCTTTTTTAACGAAACCGGTTTCGTAAATAAAAACTGCCCGGGTTAACTTATACAGCATTAAAATGCTCATATTAGCAGAACGAATTTTATTACACTTTAAAAGCCTGCTTGTATGTTACCTTCTATTGATGAACTAAATCAAAGTGCTATTAATCCATTAAAAAGTCTGGATGTATGGGAAGACGATGTACTGGAACGGTATCCTGATCCTGCTTCTATTGCAAATGATAAATCAACAGAAGCTTACCGCAATTACGAAAGTCCTGAAAGAGATACGGTACGGGAGTTTTACCGCCTTAACCACACCTACCAGAGTTATGATTTTGTATTGGATAAAAAAGCAAACTATTTAAAATTTGATAAAAAAGAAATGCCGGTTTGGGATGCGTTTCAATTTTTAAATCAACTGGTAGATGATTCTGATCCGGATACTGACCTTGACCAGTTTCAGCATTTGTTACAAACATCTGAAGCCATTCGCAGAGATGGCCATGCTGACTGGATGGTAATGGTGGGATTGTTGCATGATATGGGAAAAGTATTGTGCCTTTTTGGAGAGCCTCAGTGGGCGGTGGTAGGAGATACCTTTCCCGTAGGTTGTGCCTTCTCTGATAAAATAGTATATCCGGAATATTTTAAAAATAGCCCTGATTTTGACGATGAGCGTTACAACACAAAGTATGGCGTGTACAGCGCCAACTGCGGTTTAGACAATGTGCATCTTTCCTGGGGGCATGATGAATATATTTACCAGATAGCAAAAGATTATTTGCCGGAGTCAGGTTTATATATGTTGCGGTATCACTCTTTTTACTCCCAGCACCGGGAGCATGCATACGATCACCTGATGAGTGAACACGACCATGAAATGTTTAAATGGGTAGATCTTTTTAATCCGTACGATCTGTATTCAAAAAATCCAACCCCGCCTGACTGGGTTGAATTAAAACCTTACTACGAAGCGCTTGTAAAAAAATATCTTCCAGCCACCTTGAAATTTTAAGAAAAGGAATGGTGTTTTTGTTGTCCCGTTTTTTATTTAATATCCCCTTCTTCATCTTGTTCCAGTAAGAAATAACCTGTATGTTAATTTCTATGCTGCCTTTAACTACCACATTTTCAATCAGCGAATGTGGTAGTTAATTGATTTTATATTTTTCAACCCATGTATTGTTTATAACCTGCTATTTTTACTTCCCTTAACGATTAATAAACTTAAAGATTGCTGATGAATCAATTGCAAACCCTCGACTATATTGTTTTCTTCATTTACTTTATTGCAGTCTCTTCCTACGGATATTATATTTACCACAAAAAAAAGTCTGCTACTACCAGTTCAAAAGATTTTTTTCTTGCAGAAGGTTCACTTACCTGGTGGGCTATTGGTGCTTCACTGATAGCATCCAATATTTCTGCAGAACATTTTATTGGTATGTCGGGCTCAGGTTTTGCATTAGGGCTTGCCATCTCTTCCTATGAGTGGATGGCCGCAGCTACATTGATTTTGGTAGCAGTATTTTTTATTCCCGTGTATCTTAAAAATAAGATATTCACCATGCCGCAATTTTTATCCATGCGGTACAATGACAAAGTGAGTACCATCATGGCAGTATTTTGGTTACTGGTGTATGTATTTGTAAACCTCACTTCTATAATTTATCTTGGTGCCCTCGCCATTTCTTCTATCTCTACCATTAGTTTTGAATGGAGCATTTTTGGCCTGGTAATTTTTTCTTTGGTTGTAACATTGGGTGGCATGAAAGTGATTGGATATACGGATGTAGTGCAGGTAGTGGTATTAATTCTTGGAGGGTTGGTAACCACTTACCTGGCGTTGACTTTATTATCACAAGAATATGGTTTTGGTAAAGATATTTTTAAAGGGCTTTCTATTTTACGCAAGGAAGCGCCCGAACATTTTCACATGATATTTGATTCTTCCAATAAATATTATAAAGAATTGCCCGGTCTGTCGGTATTGTTTGGCGGTATGCTGGTAAATAACCTTGCATATTGGGGGTGCAACCAATATATAGTACAACGTGCGCTGGGTGCTGATTTGGTGACTGCACGAAAAGGGATTTTATTTGCAGCTTTTTTAAAATTGCTTGTACCGGTTATAGCCGTGTTGCCAGGCATTGTAATGTATGTGTTGCATAGTAAAGGAATGTTTCAGCACGAAATGGCGAATGCCGCAGGCACACTAAAACCGGATCATGCTTATCCTACCTTAATGAATTTGTTACCCGCTGGTTTAAAAGGTATTGCTTTTGCTGCGCTTACTGCGGCTGTTGTTGCATCATTGGCGGGTAAGGCAAACAGTATTTCCACCATTTTTTCGCTGGATATCTATAAAAAATATTTTAATAAAGAAGCCTCCGAAAGAAAAATGGTGCTGACAGGAAGATGGGCCGTTGTAGTTGCCATGGTGATTGCAGCCATTGTAGCTCCCGCATTAAAATCGCTTGACCAGGCTTACCAGTTTATACAGGAATACGTAGGATTTATTTCTCCCGGCGTGCTGGCCATTTTTTTACTGGGATTTTTTTGGAAGCGTGCTACGGCTTCAGCAGCCATGGCCGGTGCTTTATTAACCATTCCCCTTTCAACCGTATTAAAATTTTTACCGGTTTGGACAAACGGTTATTTTCCAGACTTTGCTTTTTTAAACAGGATGGTAATTACGTTTGTAACCATTGTAGTTGTGATGATCCTGATGAGCCTTATCAATCCTAAAAAAGAAAATGATACGCATACTATTGAAGTAGATACTTCCATGTTTAAAATTACCCCCGGATTTGCTTTTGGGTCAATTATTATCATGGGTATATTGGTAGCATTGTACACCGTTTTTTGGTAAAATAAAATAATATTTATCCGGACTAAGCGGTTTTTTTAAAGTGCCTTTATTGTATAACAATGAAAGTATAAGTGGTAAATAAATAATGAAAAGGTTCGTGTATATTGTAGTCTAAAATTTCATAATTAAATTAAAATAACAACATAATAAAAGATGAAAAAGAAAACGGTCGTTGCCGATTCCCGGCGTAAGTTTATCCGCAATACAGCATTGACTGCGGCGGGATTTTTTATTGTACCACGCCATGTATTGGGACGAGGTTTTGTAGCTCCAAGTGACAGGTTGGTGGTTGCTGCTATTGGTGCAGGTGGAAAAGGTGCGGATGATGTGAATCATTTTTTTAAAAGTGGCAAAGCCGATATTGGTTTTTTGTGCGATGTAGATGATCGCCAGGCTGTTGAAAGCCGAAAGAATTTTCCGAAAGCAAAATACTACAAAGACTTTAGGGAAATGCTGGCAAAGGAAGGAAAATCAATTGATGCAGTGTCTGTTTCTATACCAGATCATCAACACGGTGTAGCAGCGATGGCCGCGATGCAGATGAACAAACATGTGTATGTTCAAAAGCCAATGACGCATGATATTTACGAAGCCCGTATGCTTACACAGGCTGCGCATAAATACAAGGTGGTAACGCAAATGGGCAACCAGGGCGCTTCCGGCGATGGCGTACGCCAATTGCAGGATTGGTACAATGCAGGAACAATTGGCGATGTACATACCATCTATTGTTATACCGACAGGCCCATCTGGCCGCAGGGTGTAGTCCGCCCGGGAAATACATCACCAATACCTGCCGGACTTGATTTTGATTTATGGCTGGGAACGGCGCCCAAAAAGGAATACTTTGAAGGCATACTGCCCTTTAACTGGCGTGGCTGGTGGGATTATGGCACCGGCGCATTGGGCGACATGGCCTGTCATATAATGGCACCCGCTTTTGCAGTAATGGGCCTCGGTTATCCAACCAGTGCAGAATGCAGCGTTGCCACTAAATATATAGAAAACTGGAACAAAGCATACTATCCGGAAAGCGGTCCAATTGCTTCACACATCACATTAAGGTTTAAAGGAGAAAAAGGTAAACCTGATGTAGAATTGCATTGGATGGACGGTGGTATACAACCTTCAAGACCGGAAGAGTTGGGTGCCAATGAAGAAATGGGTGACGGCGGCAATGGTGTTATTTTTCTGGGTACCAAAGGAAAAATGATGGCTGGAACTTATGGCGTTAATCCGCAGTTATTACCCACCTCCCGAACAAAGGAAGTGAAAGTGCCTCAAACAGTTGCCCGTGTAAATGGTGGAGAAGATGGTCACTATGCTGCGTGGGTAGAAGCCGCTATTGCAGGGTACGGAAGTGAAAAAGCAAAAAACCTTAGCTCAAATTTTGATATTGCCGGACCGCTGACTGAAAGTGTTTTGATGGGCAATCTTGCTATCCGCAGTTATGATATCCGCAAGCCAAAAGGCAAAGATGATTTTGATTATCCAGGACGTTTTATCAAATTACTTTGGGATGGCCCCAATATGAAGATCACCAATTTTGATGAAGCCAACCAGTTTGTAAAACGTACTTACCGGGAAGGCTGGAGTATGTAATACCAGTGAACATTCAATATAGATTTTCTTTTTAAAACAGGGAGTTATTCAACATAACTTCCTGTTTTATTTTAATAATCATCAACAGATTTTTTCAACTATCAGTTGATGTTGTTTCATTAAAAATCAAATACAAACCCTGAATAAATCTTTCCGTTAAAAAGTTTATTTTTTGCAACCCTCACTTCATTTATCACCAGGTTGTTGTCGTTGATATAGGCAATTTTAAAATGCTTTAATCTAAACGATGCAGAAAAACTTTGTTGTTTAAATGCATATCCTGCTGCCAGTAAAATATCATTTGCCGGTACATAGTTTACTCCAACGGATGCATCATACAATCCCTTATCAGTAAACAATGCATCCATGCCAACATTTATTCTTTCTCTCTTATAACATACACCAATTCCATACGCACGCTGGTTTACATACGATTGACTGGAAGAATTTTTTATAAACATATCCGAATATAATTTTGTACCTGCAATATTCATTACAGAAATGCCTGCCTGTAAAAAACTGTTTATTTTATAGCTGAATGATGCATCTGCTTCAAAATGTTGTTTTCTGATGCTGTCATCAATAAAATAATTATAATTGTTATTAAGATCGTCTCTCTGAAGCACAATAAGATTAGGATTATTAAATTGTTGCCAGATATATTTAAATGTGAGTGCGATGCTTATTCTATTATTGATGGCATATACAGGGGCTAAAAAGGCAGCGAATTCTCTTAATTTATCCGGGTGACTGCCTATCACTGAATCAGAATCAGCTGTTGAACCAATTTTTTGAAACTTTACCCGCCTAAACTCATTTTGCTGGGTATAGATACCGCCTAATCCGAGGTATATTTGCTTTGTGAGTTGCTGGTAGCCAGACAATTTAATATTGTTTTTAAAATTAGCAAGCAGGCTTATATTATTTGGTTTCGGCCCGTTGGCAATAGATGCGGCATTCCAAAAAACGGCCTCAGACATATTCCTGCCGGGCGAAAAATTAAAACCGGTATTATCTGTGTTGATAAGTGCGGAAGCATGTAAAAATTCTCCATACTTAATTCGGCCCCGATATAATACCATAGCTTTAAAAACTCCTGAATTTGGCCCCGCCGCAACGGTAACCAACTTTTCAAATAAATTAATAAATGAAACCGGTGCCATTGCAGGGCTGCCGGGTGCCTTTCCATCCACGGTTAATGCAGGCATGTGATGAGCAGAGTCCAGGAGTTTTTCCGACATAATATCTGGTAATTCTGTTTCCCTGCAATTCTCTAATATTTTCCAGTTTTTTATGGTAACGTACATTTTAGTGGGATCAGTATTTCGCTTATCAAGGTCTTCAGAAATAAACACCCGTTCTACCTTTTTACAACTGCTGCATTTGGTTAAGAGGTACAACGAAACATTTTTATCTCTTAAATCTTTTGCACTCCAACCGGTATTAATTTCAAAATAACCCTGCGGTGTAGTGGTGGTTGCTACGGCAGCATGGGGATTAAATGAAGGGATGATAATAATATTGGTAGCACCCCTGGTAGATGTTATGCCATTGTTTGTACAACGAAGTGTGCCTTTAATAATTACCTGTTGTGCAGTGGCAGTGGCTAAATTTGCAGCCAGTAAAGCAGTTAGAAAAATAGTTGTTTTCATTTTCTTTTGTGTTTTGAATTAGTAATGGGAAGGGGATTTAATACAAACTCAATTTTATCAATTTCACCCGATTGAATATTAAAATTTTTTTCTTTATCCTCGTACAATGGATGAGAAGTAACAACAGTAATCCGGTCACCGAAATGATAGTCCGGTAATGGAATCTGAAAGCTCCCTTCATTGGTTGTTTTGGTTGCATAGGGCGTTCCGTCAACCGTAATGTCTACATCCCTGATAGGTCTGTCTGCTGCATCTTTTACAGTGCCTTCAATCCGGATAATTTTCGCCTGTTCCAGGGTAAGTTTAACCAGATCAAAATTGGCCAGTAAGGTATCTTTAGTGATGGGTATATACCCATCACTAACCACATTAATTATGATATCATTTCGCAACTGGTCGTAAGGTATTTCTGGAAATACTACCATGCCCATTTCATTGATGGCAGCCTCCCGCTGGTAATGCGGAAAGGATAAAGTAACATTCCCTCTTTTAACCGGCCTTTTATCCTGGTCAAACACCATTACAGTAAGCATCTGGTCGCTTGTTACTTTTGGTATCATAAAGCCACCCAATACAGTTAGTACTACACCTACCACAGGCCCGGTTAATTTGTAGGTAACATTTGCCTGAATACCTTTAAGCGAGGCATAAGAGTTCATAATACCGAAAATAAGGGCACTGGCAGCCATACCGAAAAGCACGAGCACCAAATAAAAAACACGATCATCCATTTTTTCGGAGCCGCCCTGTTTCATGTAGTGAAGATAATAGTAGCCGATACCAGCCGCCGCAACAAGACTTACAATTGATACCAGCAAATAGGTAGTTACTGAAACATTTTTTTGAGAAGAAGGGTTGTTCGTATTCATTTTACCTGATTATAAATTGGCTGGTTTATATTCAATAAAGGATACGGGATAAAACACTTGCAGGTAAAGAGAAGAGCTATTAAATAAGGGGTAATTGTTTTTACACGAGGATGATTGAATTACTATAGTAAGATAATGAAAAAATATCAACCTGCAATTAATGAATCAATTTTGAATTTAAATGAGATGAAGGTAATAACCACAATATATTGTTATATTTCCCAGCGGGAGAATCAGTTGAATTACTTCTTAGCGCCCTTTGTTAATCCTTGTATACTTTGTGTGAAATGCACTCAGTTTATTTCACATAAAAACCACTACGAAAAACAAAGGGCTCGATAAATTTTAGCTAATTACAAGTATTATTATAAAAATCTCAATTGATAAAATGATAGCATAAAGCCGCCAGTAAACTGCCAATTATTGGTGCTATAACCGGCACCCATCCATATTTCCAGTTGTTGCTTCCTTTTCCTTTAATGGGTAAAATGGCGTGCATAATCCTTGGGCCAAGGTCTCTTGCGGGATTGATTGCATATCCGGTTGTACCACCTAAACTTAAACCAATACCCAGCACCAATAATGCCACCGGCAATGCATCTAAAGAACCTAAACTATTTTTTGAAGCCACCAAAAACAACGCTCCCAACACCAGTACAAAAGTTCCAATGATTTCTGAAAAAACATTGTCAACCGGACTGGCAATGGCAGGCGAAGTGCAAAAAACAGCCAGCTTAGAAGCGGGATTAGGTGTTGCCTCAAAATGAGTTCGATAAGCAACCCATACCAACCCTGAACCAATCATTGCACCGAGCAACTGTGCAGCAATATAGGTTGGTACCAACGCCCAGTCAAACTTTCCCAGTGCTGCCAGGCCAATGGTAATGGCAGGGTTTAAATGTGCCCCACTTGAACTGGCTGAAATAAATACACCGGTGAATACGCCGATAGCCCATCCAAAAGCAATTACAATTAAGCCACCATTGTTGCCATAGGTTTTATTCAATACCACATTGGCAACAACACCATTTCCTAAAAGTATCAACACAGCGGTTCCGGTAAGTTCGGCAATAAAAGGGGTCATTCTAAGGGTTATTTTTTAGGTTAAAAAAAATAGTTGATCAGTGTATTACATAATTTTGTGCAATTGCTTCAAACGCTTTTACCTGCTGCTGTTGCCAGTCTTCGCTTTTTTGCAGCAGGTTAGCCATCAATGCGGCTACCAATGGTGCAGCCTCCATAGCGGCTGTTGCATCCAAAAACAAGGCTCTGGTACGCCTGGCCAGTACATCTTCTACCGTCATGGCCATTTCATGTTGTATTGCCCATACCACGGTGGCTTTAGTATAAGGTAATGCAGCATGAATTTTTTCTTTTAATAAGGGCTGTTCATTCATTAACCGGTTAATTTTTTCTGCATCACTGCCATATACATTCAGCATATCGCTGCTTGTTGTATTTTCTGTATAGCCATGTATTTTTAAGGTATCGGTAACACAAGGCTGCTTTGATAGTTTGCAGGCCAACGCTGCACTGTCAACAGCATGTTTGGCCATGGTTCTGTAGGTGGTCCATTTGCCGCCGGTAATGGTAACCAGTCCGCTTTTTGAAACAATGGTTGTGTGGTCTCTTGGTAAAATTGACGTTGATTTTTTTCCTTTTACTTTTATCAATGGTCGTAGTCCAACGTAAACGGTTCTTATATCTTTATAGGTTATCCGGGTACTCAGGTAGCGGTTGGAATGTTGTATAATAAAATCAATTTCTTCCTGCAGGGGCCTAGGTTCTAAACTAATTTCCTTAATGGGAGTATCGGTAGTGCCCAATAAAACTTTATCATGCCAGGGCACAGCAAACAAAACCCTGCCATCATCCGTTTTGGGAATCATGAGTGCCTGTTTACCAGGGAAAAATTTTTCATCTACCACAATGTGTACACCCTGTGAAGGAGAAACAATCGGTTGATGGCCGGCATCATCCATCTCCATTACTTTATCAGTAAATACGCCTGTTGCATTGATAACTGCTTTACTGCTGAGCGTATAATTTCTGCCTGATATAGTATCCTGTACAAGAACGCCACTAATACTGGTGCCTGTTTTAGTAAGTGCAATCACTTTACAATAATTAAGAATAGCTGCGCCTTGTTCTGCGGCTGTTTGCGCAAGATTTATTGCCAGTCTTGAATCATCAAACTGTCCATCCTGGTAAAGAACTCCGCCGCTTAAGTTTTTAGAAGAGATAGCCGGCAATAATTGCATCGTTGTTTTTTTTGAAAGCATTTTTGTTTTGCCCAGGCTCAGTTTGCCGGCAAGCAAATCGTACATGCTTAACCCAATGCTGTAATACCATTTTTGCCACCAATGAAAAGAAGGAATTATAAAAGATAAATTGTGACAAACATGCGGTGCATTTTTTAGCAATAGGCCTCTTTCCCGCAGGGCTTCCCTAACCAGTTTTATATTGCCCTGGGCCAGGTAGCGAACACCGCCATGCACCAGCTTGGTACTGCGGCTGCTGGTGCCTTTTGAAAAATCTTCCTGCTCTACCAATAAGGTTTTATATCCCCTGGAAGCTGCGTCCACAGCAGCACCCAGTCCCGTAGCACCACCGCCGATAACTATGATATCCCATACAGAAACTTCTTCCAGATCCTGTAACATTTTTTGCCTGTTCATCATTTAAAAACTATTATTTATTGATTCTATTTCACCTGATAACCCCTGATTGTACTAAATCTTATGCTTTTTACGCAACTTACGATAGAAACGCGGATGACGCGGTACAAACAGCTTAAAACGGATTTGCTTTTTTCACATTGAAAAGATCATTATCAGCAGTACGTTCTCTCTAAACTAAATCGTTGTAATCTCTTATAATCCGTGTTATCTGTGTTTCTATCTAAATTATTATTCATCGTCCGCCCATGCCTTAGCTACTTTTACCGAACGTTGCCATTGTTTGGTTAAGGTTTTTCTTTCTTCTTCAGTCATGGTGGCTGTAAATTTTTTATCTACCTGCCATTGGTTTTGTATGGCTTCCATATCAGGCCAGAATCCCACGGCGAGTCCAGCTAAATAAGCAGCGCCCAATGCAGTGGTTTCTATAATAACAGGTCTAACTACGGTGGTATTCATGATATCACTTTGAAACTGCATCAATAAATTATTAACCGTTGCGCCCCCATCTACCCTTAGTTCTTGTATACTGATACCCGAATCTGCTTCCATGGCTTTCAACACGTCCATTGTTTGATAAGCAATGCTATCCAATGCTGCCCTTGCAATATGAGCAGCATCCGAGCCTCTTGTAAGCCCTGTAATAATTCCCCTGGCGTGTTGGTTCCAATGGGGCGCACCCAGCCCTGCAAAAGCAGGAACTACATACACGCCCCCGCTATCCTCCACCTGCAAAGCAAGTGTTTCCACCTCGGCGGCAGTTTTAATAATGCCCAGGCTGTCTCTTAACCATTGTATAACTGCACCTGCAATAAATACGCTTCCTTCCAACGCGTAGTGAGTAATGCCATTCACTTTCCATGCAACGGTTGTTAATAAATTATTGGTACTGGCTACCGGTTTTTCCCCGGTATTCATCAGCATAAAACAACCGGTGCCATAAGTGTTTTTTACCATCCCGGGCTGCGTACACATTTGTCCAAACAAGGCTGCCTGCTGATCGCCTGCAATACCTGCTATTGGGATATTATACGCCGATAAAATATTTTGTGTATGCCCGTACACTTCGCTGCTGCTGCGTATTTGAGGTAACATATTGCCAGGAATACCAAATATTTCCTGGAGTTCGCCATCCCATTGCAGTGTATGAATATTGCAGAGCATGGTACGGCTGGCATTGGAAACATCTGTTACATGCACCTGTCCTTTTGTAAGGTTCCAAATCAGCCAGGTATCAATGGTTCCAAAACACAATTCACCATTGTTTGCTTTTTCCCTGGCACCTTCCACATTGTCTAATATCCATTTTATTTTAGTGGCGCTAAAATAAGCATCTACCACCAACCCTGTTTTTTGCTGAATCAGTTTATCCGTACCATTTTCTTTTAGTTCATCACAAAAAGAAGCCGTTCTTCTATCCTGCCAAACAATGGCATTGTAAATGGGCACGCCGGTATTTCTATCCCATACCACGGTGGTTTCCCTTTGATTGGTAATGCCAATTGCGGCAATATTTTCGGCAGATAAGCCTGCCTTGGTAATGGCTTCTGCAGCCACACCAAACTGTGTGCTCCATATTTCATTGGCATCATGCTCTACCCAGCCTCCTTTAGGAAAAATCTGTGTAAACTCTTTTTGAGCAACAGAAATAATGGAACCCTTTTTATCAAATACAATGGCACGTGAACTGGTAGTGCCCTGGTCTAATGCTAAAATATATTGCTGCATGAAGGTAGATTTAGTGATGATTTATTTTGAGTAATCCGTTATAAAATTGTTTGACAAAACAATGTAGGCAATAAAGGCAAAAAAAAATACGGAAATGTTGTGATAGGCTTTTTAAAATGCGTTGGGACATACAATCGTTTTGTGCTGCTAATGTAGTACTAAAAATTATAAATGATGGATATTGCAAAATATCCACTTTTCAATCACAATATTTTGCAATTTCCGGAAGCCGGTGTTGGGTATTTTTGGCCAACATCCTAAGTGTTAACCTTTGTACGCCACCATCCAAAGGCGCGGATTATGTAGGATAAAAAAGAAACATTGATTCCTGCATCCAGCGTAGTAAGGCACGAACCTTGGCAGAGTTGATAACTAATCACATAATTACAACTAAAATTCCAAAACCGCTTTTATAAAAGTTACCCACAGGTATGCAGCAAAAGAGAGCGATGCAACGATGATGATCATAGCTTCTTAGCCTGGACAAAAAATATTTT
>NZ_JACMOO010000069.1 GCF_014377975.1 Ferruginibacter sp. | reverse complement strand
GAAAAAAGTGATATACAAAAAAACTTTGACGGATCATTGGCCCGACTTGATTCGATGGGTACGCTTAATACTTCTTTGACAAGTAAATTGAAAGATGAAACCAGCGAAATTGCGAAAACAAAAAACCAGATCCGCACCATTCTAAACAAGAAAAATGCTACTGCAGCAGAACTCGCAAAAGCTAAAGGGTTGATTGCTGAATTAAATGGTAAGATTACAGGAATGGAACAGGAGGTTGCCCGTTTAACACAGGAAAATCAATCTTTAACAGCTGATAAAGTTACATTAACTGCAGACAAAGAAAAATTGACTACCGATTTAACCGCTACAACAGTAATGAAGCAGGATCTTGAAAAGAAAGTAGATATTGCTTCCACTTTAAATGCATCTAACATAGCCATTACTGCTATTAATGTAAAGAAAAATGGCAAAGAAAAAATTACCACTACTGCAAAACGAGTTAGTAAACTGGTGATCTCTTTTGATGTAAACAATCGTATTATTCAATCAGGAATGACAGATGTTTATGTAGTTGTTATCGGTCCGGATGGTAAACCAATTTCTGTTGATAAATCGGGTTCAGGTACATTTACAACTCGCAATGATGGTGACAAGACTTTTACTGCTAAATTACCAGTTGATCTTGAAACATCTAAAAAGAAGAACGTAGAATTTGCATTTGTTCCGGGTGCAGCTTTCCAGAAAGGAAGCTATATTATACAGATTTATCAAAATGGATTTAAGATTGGCGAAGGAACACGTGAATTGAAAAAAGGCGGGCTATTTAGTTAATCAATTTCCATAAAATACTATTAACATTATCCTTTAAATTACTACAGCAATCTGGTTTTCCAGGTTGCTTTTTTTTGTGTTTCAAATTTTTGCTTATTGCGGATATTTTTTTAAGCTGTTTTAAAAATGAGGTAGATAACCGTTTGTTTTCTTTTTGCTTCCCCCAAAGCTTTTTCATTTTACTAAATATTGTATTGCTTACCAACATAGGATAGAATTACGGATAGCGCTGTATGCACGGATTAAAACGGATTCATTTTTTTTACAAAAATCCATTAGCCTGTATCAATCTCTGTAAATTGATGATGCGAATCATCAGTTCAAATCCACGTTATCCTTGTTTCTGTGCCGTCTGGCATTTTTTAATTAAGGCCATTTAAACTGGCTGCCGGTCGCTTAAAATACTTAAACCTTAAACAATTATTTATTTTGGTATCAACAGATAATCATGTGTTTCTAGAAACTCAATTGTTATTTCAAAAAATATTTCAATACTTTTAAAAAAAATAAACTGCTTTATGGCATCAGAAAGATTTACTGCGCTGGATGTTTTTCGTGGTATGACGATTTGTTTTATGATCATCGTAAATACACCCGGTAACGGCCTTACAACTTATTCAGAATTACAGCACGCTCACTGGAATGGTTTTACACCAACTGACCTTGTATTTCCATCTTTTTTATTCGCGGTAGGCAATGCACTCAGTTTTGTAATGTCCCGGTGGAATAATTTACCAACTGGCACTGTGGTATGGAAAATTTTGAAAAGGACTTTTATTATTTTTTTGCTGGGTTATTTAATGTATTGGTTTCCTTTTGTAAAGCAGGTGGCAGGCCAATGGGTATTTGCGCCCTTTAGCCAAACACGTGTTTTTGGTGTGTTGCAACGCATTGCTTTGTGCTATGGTATTGCTGCCTTATTATTGTATTTTTTAAAACCCAGGATAACCATCATAATTTCTGTTGGGTTACTGGTTTTGTATTGGGTAATTTTATTGCTGTATGGCCAGGGTGATCCGTTTAGCATGGAAGGCAACGCAGGTATTTTGCTGGATAAATGGCTGCTGGGCAACGATCATTTATACCATGGCGAAGGCATTGCTTTTGACCCGGAGGGATTGCTGGGCACCATGTCAGCAGTTGGTAATATAGTAGGTGGTTTTGTTGCTGGAAGTTTTATTCAGCGAAAAGGAAAAACGTACGAAATGCTCGCCCAACTACTGCTTGCGGGTGCCAGCCTGCTGGCATTGGCCTGGGCATGTAACCACTTTTTTCCGGTGAACAAAAAATTATGGTCCTCTTCTTTTGTGCTTTTAACCGTAGGATTGGATTGCATTATTATTTCAGCAGTTATTTATATCATCGATTTTTTACACAAAACAAAATGGACTTACTTTTTTGAAGTATTTGGCCGTAACCCTTTATTCATTTACCTGTTGAGTGAACTGGGTGTAACGCTTTTGTATGTATTTATTGTAAAGCCAAAAGTTTCCCTTTACAAATGGATTTACGATACGATCTATGTGCATGCCGGGGATTATTTTGGCTCCTTGTTATTTGCCATCAGCGTAATGCTTGTATGCTGGATTGTTGGTTACGTTATGGATAAGAAGAAGATTTACGTGAGGGTATAGATTTTTAATTAATGACTCTTTTAAATAGTTAGTTGATTGTTGACCTGCAATGATGCAGGTCAATTTATTTATTGATTATTCGCCCGGTTGAAATAATTAAAAATCTCCGCTTGCTCCACCACCACCAAAACCGCCACCACCAAAATTTGTAGCATTATTACCCTCTTGTACACCACCATATGTTTCTGCAATTATAAGTGCTTCAATATTTAGTTTGTCAGTCATTTGTTGGTCTGCCCGCACCGTGGATGTAAAACCATATTTTGGTTGCTGCAGGTATTGAACCAACACATAAGCAATCACTATTAATATTGAACCGCCAAGCGCCATTTCAATTTCAATTGGTGCCAGAGCATAATAATACTTAACTGTAAAAACTATGGCGGCCAGCAATAACAGTCCCACCCTTAGCAACACAATATCTTTTTTTTGTATACCCCTAAAAATATATACGATGGGTATAAAAAAGGTGAGGAACCAGAATAGCCAGCCAAAAGGAATGGCTACTTCCTGTTGTTGGTGAAATAGTTGAAGTGATGCTTCACTTACCGCATAATAATTTCCTGCTGCATAGATCATTATTAAAGCAGTAATTTTCATAAATGTGAGCGGACTTTTATAATTGCTGCAGGGTTGTTGCTTTAATAAATATTTTGAAACAAAATAAATGACGGCAGCGAGCAACATCAGTATAAATGGGGTAGCTGTTTTCGAAAAATTACCAGCATTGCCCATACTTAAAAATACAATAGATAGAAAGGCAATTGGAACAAGTATACCCATAATAGCATTGGCAAAGCGAAGAAAAAAGCAGGTACCAATCACAAATAAAATCATCATATTACCTGTTGCTGAAATCTCCGTAATCAGGTTGAATCCACAGATAATGCAGGTACCTGTAATCCATAATAAAGCATCATCTGTACCGGATTTATAATGATGTTTTTGCCGCACCATCAATTCAAGGGCAGCATAGGATACTGCACTAAAAAATAGCAATAGTCCGCCAAAGATGTTTTCTCCGCCGCCTCCTGATAATGTCAACGCCATCAGTCCAATGGAAAACACTGCGATAACAACCGTTAAAATAAATAATCCTGTGCGGATAAAAATATTGGGTGTATAAAACCCGGTGGAGTATGCTGCAATTGCTGCAGCCTTCTCTTCTTTACTTATACAATTTTTTGCGGCTGCTTCTTCAAGCTGTTGCTGAACCTGCAAATTATTTAACCAGTCATTATTATAGGCTATCATAGCGTCTTAATTTTTTTGTTCATTTTTATTAAGAAAAAGATAAGGCCAATTGCAGAGGCTATAAAATACATGCAGGCAAGGTACACGCCGCCAATATCTAAATTAGCAGTATAAAACAACAGGCGGATTACCACATAACTTAGCCCGATGTATCCATATAAACTTAGCAGTAATAAAAAATAAAATGATCTTTCTTTGACAGCTTTTTGATAAAAGAAATAACTGATGGCTATCAGCAATAAAAACCACACAAGATGCCATGCGCTAAAATTAAACATGGCTGCAAGGCAGGAAATAAAAAGAAGATGTATCCCGAAATTTGTGTAAGTGAATTCAAAATGCGCTTTCAGGTTTCTTTTTTTTGTTATAAGTGCGGCAAGTAATAAGATAATTGCAATTGCCAGACCGGTTGCAATAACAGGGATGCTTTTAAAATCATTTTGTTGTAAAATTTTAGCGGGCGTTACTACAATGCCTGCCCAGGTTGCAAAACTTATAATGGCAATACTTAAAATGGCAAGGTTATCAAAGTAATAGGCTGAAAAAAATAATACAATCATGGGGATAAAGGTTGCCAGTCCAAAGCGGGAACCAAACACCTGGTATTGAAACTGGATGTACCCTGTAAAACTGATAAATGTTAAACAGGCAAGTAGCAAAATATAATCGAAAAATACATTGGGCGATGCTGTTTTTTGCACGGAAAACGGTAGCTTTTTTTTGAGGCAATAGTAAAAACTGCCTGCACATACCAGTGCAATAAAAATTAAAACCGCCTGGTGCCCGATGCGGTCCATATTTTTATAAATCAAAATACCTATGCCACTGCTCAGAAATAATACACCCAGGTACAGGATGGTTTTTAATTCCCAATGCAGCGAAAATAGTGGTTTGCCGGAAGCTGTTTTTATCTTAGTCAACGAACCATCAGAGATGATTCCTGCTGCATTTAGTTTATTAAATAGCGTAATATCCATGCAGTAAAATAAACAAATTATAAGAAAACGTATGCATATTTTATTAGAATAATTATTATCGGGTACAGGAATTAAAAGATAAATGATTGCACGAATTTTGAAGCTATTAGTTACACGAATTAATTTATGGGAATATTCTACTGTTTCACTATTGAAATTTTGCAGATGTGTGTTAAATTGTAATACTCAGATAACAGCAACATTTTGAGCGCCGTTGAAATGGGTATAAATTTAGAAAAAATCAGCAGAGCCAGCACGTAGCAATACATACAAAAGAGGCTACGAATGGAGGAAGCGTTGCATAAAGGCAGGTGGT
>NZ_JACMOO010000380.1 GCF_014377975.1 Ferruginibacter sp. | reverse complement strand
GTTTATTACCCTCAATAGCAGTTTGCAATAAACACATCACTGGATATTCCCGCTGGGTAAGAAAATGATTGTTATTATCTACCAGCATCCACCTTCTATCGTATTGCAAGCCGCGATCGGTTAAGTGTGCTTGAGTAACTTCAATACCACCGAGTGATTTAACGGGATAAATAAAAAGTTGGCTTATGGTATACATCTTTCAAAGATGGTGATTTTATTTGTTTTAATTACGGCAATAAAGAATCAATTTATCATTACCCACTAATTATTTTCATCAGATATAGCACCATTAAAATTCTATTTATACAACCCCTAGCTACCTATCCAGATTCTCTGGATAGGTCTTTCTTTACGCAAACTACCTGCGAAAAATCTCTCCGCGATTACCAAGTAAAAATATTATAACCTGCCAAAACTACCATTTTGTATATACATTTGGCACTATAAAATAGATTTATAGTTCGCCAAAACAAGTGTTTTATTTGTACATTTGGCAGGATATAAATACCCGTATCATCCATATGAAACGTACTGCGGAAAAATAAATTAAATAAAAAAAGATGTAAAAATTAACTGGAAGGAAAGAAGAACTGGAGTTCATGGATAAGGTTTTTAATTCCTCAGAACCTGAGCTGGTTGCGGTATTCGGAAGACGCAGAGTTGGAAAAACATTTCTTATACGGAATGTTTTTGCAAAAAAACTGGCCTTTGAATTTTCAGGCATACACAATGCTTCCTTTAACCAGCAACTGGAAAATTTTACGCTGGCATTATCCAAAGTAACGAAACGTACACCAGTAAAACCTATTACTTGGATAAGCGCTTTCAGCATGCTGGAAGACTACTTAAAACCTGTTATAAAAAAACAACGAACTGCTATTTTCTTTGATGAATTTCCCTGGATAGGAACTCCCCGTTCTGGATTTTTACAGGCATTTGAAAATTTTTGGAATACCTGGGCTTGCCGGCAAAAAAATCTGATAGTGATACTTTGTGGTTCAGCCGCCGCCTGGATGATTCAAAAAGTAATTAACAACAGGGGTGGATTACATAACCGGGTAACCCGTAAGTTAAGGTTGCTGCCATTTACTTTATATGAAACGGAACTGCTTTTAAAAGAAAGAAAAATAAACCTGGACCAATACCAGGTATTGCAATTATATATGGCAATGGGTGGAATTCAGCAATACCTGAAACAAATAGAAAAAGGCGAAAGCGCTATACAGGCAATTGACAGAATATGTTTTACCAAAGACGGATTGTTGCACGAAGAATTTAAAAATCTTTTTACGTCACTTTTTGACGATGCCTATTACCATATACAAGTTATAAGAGCCCTTGCAAAAAAGGGAACAGGACTAAACCGGAATGAAATTATTAAAGCCTGTAAATTAACGTCAGGAGGTGGTACAACTCAACTACTGGAAGAACTTACTCAATCAGGTTTTATTACACCATACATCCCTTTTGATAAAACCGCTAAAGAAAGTATTTACAGGTTAACAGACGAATATTCACATTTTTATTTAAAATTTATAGAGAATAGTAAATTCAAGGGCACCGGAACATGGACAAGATTTTTAACCGGCGCCTCCTGGCAAAGCTGGTGTGGCAATGCATTTGAAAGTGTTTGTATTAAACATGCACCCCAGCTAAAAAAAGCACTGGGTATTGAAGGTGTACATACAGAAATATCTACCTGGCGTTATAATGCAAAAAAAGGAGAACAGGGAGTACAAATAGATTTACTCATAGACAGACACTTCAGGAGCATCAATATTTGCGAAATTAAATTTTCCGTGACTCAATACCAGATAACGAAAAGTTATGCCGGCGAACTGGATACCAAACTTAAAGTTTTTCGGGATAATACCAAAACACGCAAGGCTATATTTTTAACCCTTATAACAACTTACGGTGTAAAAAATATCAATACTTATACGGGGCTTGTACAAAAAGAAATAACAATGGGTGCACTTTTTAAAAGTTGAGAAAAGCCGCAATCAATGATTGATATTAATGATTAATGAAACGATTTTTTTACGTAGATTTCTGTAATACGAATAACTTTCTGCAGGCACTTTGTTCCATTGGTTCAGCAGCTTCTATCAAAATATGAATTCGTTTATTTTAAAAAGCTGCCAGGCATAGCTGGAAGAATTGTTATAATTCGTATTTCAGCAATTATACAAAAACCCATTCTTTCCATAAAAAAAATTATTTACTAACTAACTGGCGGGTAATTATTATATTTTCACCTGCTAACCTGAGCTGGCAAACACCTGCTGCAAGGGCATTGGGAAGCTTTAAGCTTTCTGTAGATGTACCTTTTGCATGCGCTATTACTTTGCTTAGTATTTGTTGGCCCTGTTTGTTGGTTAACGATATATGATAGCTTCCTTGTGGAAGATTTATCTTTAAAGAAATAGCATTATCCTGTATTGGATTTGGGTAAATGATTAATGTATTTATAGAACTGTTAATTGTTGTTACTTTTAAAATTTGACTATAAGTTCCATGGTCATGTTCAATTACTTTTATTCTGTAAAAGCTAACATCGTTTAATGGATTTGGATCAAAAAAATTGTATTGTAATGTAATCCCGCTGTTTCCTTTTGCCAGTACTGTTCCTACCTTTAAAAAATCCTGTCCGTTTTCTGATCGTTCCACTTCATACCGGTCTATATTGCTCTCCTGCTGCGACAACCATTCCACCTGTACACGGCTATTTTTTGAATACGCTTTTACGTTAGTAATGGTGACCGGTAACGCAGAAAGATTGATTTGTAAAACGGAAACGGAGGAAGTAGAACTGTTTGCTGTTACAATTTCGGGAAGCCCATCTCCATCTAAATCGCCGATTTCAATGGAAAGTGGATGGGTATTTGTACCTGTACCAAAGTCAACTTTACCGGCAAAAGAAGATGCGGTAATGCTTCCTGGTGTAGCCGTATTGCGCAATAAAGAAATACTATTAGAGAATTGGTTTGCAACTGCCAGGTCTAACTTGCCATCTCCATCTAAATCTGCGAGTGTCACATCAAAAGGACTTAATCCTGTAGTAAAGTCAACCTTAGCAGCAAACGATGACGCATCTATAATGCCGGATGTTGTTGTATTCCGTAGTACGGAAACAGTAGTGGAAGCGGGTTCTGAATTAGCCACCACCAGGTCCGGCTTGCCATCACCATCAACATCGCCAATAGCAACTGAACGCGGCGTGCTACCTGTGGCAAAGTCAACCCTTGCTGCAAAAGAAATTGAATTTGCTATAGTGATATTGCGAAGTATAGATATCTTATTCGCACCTAGTGTTGCATCAGGAAACACCATATCGGGTTTGCCATCTCCATCCACATCACCAACAGTAACAGAAACAGGAGTTCCACCTACTGTAAAATCAACTTTCGCTGCAAAGGATGAAATGTCGATAACTCCAGGACTGGATACATTTCTCCATACGGATACTTTACCATTATCATTTGAGTTTATAAGTTCAGGTTTACCATCTCCATCCAGATCTGCAATTGACATAAAATTAGGACCTGTAAATCCAGAAGCGAAGTCAACCTTTGCAGCAAAAGATGCAGCATTGATAACGCCGGAAACAGAAGTATTTCGAAGAACTGATATAAACTGATTCGTAGCAACAACGATATCAGGTTTACCATCGCCATCTACATCGCACAGTGCCAGATAGTATCCAAAAGATCCCGAAGTAAAGTCAACCTTGGCAGCAAAGGAGGAGGCGTCAATGGTACCTGACGTGGACGTGTTTCGTAATATGGAAATCTTATCAGCGTTCCTGTCAAGAACTACAAGATCGGGTTTGCCGTCTCCATCCACATCAATAATGGCAGCAGGCCGTGGGGAAGTCAAAACTGGAAAAGTAGCTTTCAGGTTATAAAGATTAGCTGGAATCCCGGCTGTATTGGCAAAAGTTATGATAAATGGTTTAGAAGAATAACCGGTAAGGCCAGTAACATTATTTAGAACCGATATCGGCTTATAGGTAGCTCCGGCAGGTACAGTTACTGTTAGGCTGGTGGCATTGCCTGAGGTGACGATACCTTTTACGGCGCCAAAGAACACAATGTTATTAGCAGCAACTACATTGAAGTTTGTGCCGGTAATAATAACACTTGTGCCAACATGACCACTTACTGGCGAAAAAGAACTTACAGCAGGTTGCGCTAAAGCACTTGTTGCTGTTAATAAATTTACGACAAAAATCATTTTGTCCAATTTTTGTAAAAGTTGAAACATGATATTTATTATTTAAAAAAGCGTGAAAAATTAAGAGCCGCAGGAATAATAATTTTATTATAAACTTTCATTTTTATTAAAAGCCAGCTTTATCAATACCAAATGCAAACAAGGTCATATCTCCGCCTGTTGCTCCCATCCCGAGGGTCATCATACTAAATGCATATTCTCCAACAGGTAACATTTTATCTATTACCAATTCAGCGTAACCTTCTCTTATTTTTTTGATACTGAAAGTGTATTTTTCACTCGTCTTTATTTTCTTACTATTCGGGATAAAGGCGCCGCCGCTTTTTTGCAGTAAAATTTTTCTTTTCCCTTTTTCACCTTCCAATTTATAAAGTACGATATTGTCCAGAGGGTTATTGATGCCGCTCATCATGTTTTGCATATTAGGATCCATGCCATTGGCATTCATTAAAGAATCTGAAGATGGTGAGGTAACTTTCACTGAGGCTCCGGTAGAAAATACAAATGATAAATTATTTCCACCGCCGATACGCACGTTTGACTTTGTGTCATTAATGGTGTAGCCATTTTCCATTCCGCCCAGGCCACCAAATTTTAGTTTGGCTTCCATTTGGGCAGATTCTTTTTCCAGCCTGATTGCTGAGCGTGTTGTATCCTTCTTCAGGTAATACACTTCATTGCTAAATTCGGGTTCAGGATATTTTACCAGGTCTGACTGAGCCCACAACGAAGCGGCATTAAAAAAGATTATTGTAATTAAAAGAGCTGTCTTCATAAAAAGAATTTTATTAGTTATTTGAATTTGAACTTTTCTTTTCGTTTTTACCAAACCGCCAACCAACATACAATTGAACTACATTATTTTTTGCATCAGCACTGGTGAAAGATGGCGCCTGGCCACTTTGTACATCTTTATAAATTTTTGCTAAGCTCACATTGTATCTCGCGCCTATTATTAAGCCCAAAACAGGATGAACTTCCGCACCAATCGCGTAGCCATAATCGATCTTATTATAAAAAGCCATCATTGCGTTTTCGGAACCTGTTGCACCATTACTGGTACTGTCCACGGATGCATTAAGCAGGTAGGCACTCTGCGCACCAAACAACAACGAAAAATATTTTGAGATATTTATTGATGCAAATTGAGCGAACTGTAGATAATCCAAATTTACATTCCCGGTATTTGAAGCACTTTTGTAATTATATCCCTGCCGCGAATAGGATAGTTCTGTGTGGGAGCTAAGAACTTTTTTGGAAGCAGGAGCAAGAAAAACGCCAACATTGAATCCGGATTTACTACTGTTTTTAATATCCCCGGATTTTGAAATGTTAGCAAAATTTAAGCCTGCCTTAATTCCTATTTGGGCAAATGTGAAGCTTGGTATTAATGCTAAAAGGTAAAAGATATTTTTTTTCATTTTTATAAATTTGAGTTTGATAATAAGTTTTAAACTTTTATGGATACCGGGTATCACCAAATAGATGTGAAGCCAAAAGTATAAGAATGAAAAACGAAAGCTATCACCCCAAACAGTGATTTTGCAATTGATTCATAAAATCACCCGAAAGGGTGAGTGGGTTGATTTCAATATTTAAAAAACTCGGCATAATAGTATTATAATTGAAAATGAAAATCATTAAACCAGCATGATTTTATGTTTAAAGCAAATGGTTTAAACATTTTTATAAATGAAATAATTATTGTCTATACAGTATGTCATCATTTAAACTCAGCATTATTAAAGTTGGGTTGAGGTTTTCCCTGTTAAACCCAATACCGGCAAACACAGTTTGGAATTTCCTTCCATCAAAATAGCTGCATAGCACTGTATAGTTTTTAATTTTATAAGTGCTGTTACCAGAGGTTTTGCTGTATTATTACATTCATCAGGATCTGTAATCTGCAACTGCCGTACACCATTATTACTTATCAATCATTGCTTTTAATTTATCTACTGAAAAATTTCCTTCTAATTGTTTTTTAAAATTCATTGCAGGAGAATTTGTGTCCCATTCCCAGTATAAAGCAATAAACTGTGGAACATACCTTGGTAATTTTAAATTGAAATAATCATTGTTAATAAATACGATCATTCTTCCTCCTTTTTCCTCGGTAGTAAATCCTTTAAAAGACGATGTCCAGTCAGCTCGATCAACAATAGCCGGCTCATTTAATTCATTTTGAGTAAGGTTCTTCCGGATATCATCATAAGGTTTAATAAGCCCGTTAAAATAATTTTCAGTTTGTTGAATATTGTCTTCTTTACGTTGATGGTCTGTTCTATATTTTTTTATAAAGCTTGCTTTTCTTTCTTCTATCCTGCCGGGCGGAGCACCGGTTAATGCATTTTCGAGGCCCTTTTGTTTAGCGGCTTCCTGTTCTGCCTCTGTTCTTTCCGGCATTTTATTATTTATATCTATCTGGGCTTTTTTACTTGCTGCTAATTTTTGTTTCATTGAATTCAAAAATTGTAAACGACTTACAGGCTTATAAGGTAATTGGCCATCCCGGGTAATTAGTATGGCTTTATTTTTTGTATTATTTCCTGATGGTTGGTATAGCGGAAACCCCTTCCATTCACCAATTTTTTTTGGAAGAAGAAAAGCAACGGAACCATCTATTTTATCAGCTAATTCATCATATTGATGGGTCATGAACCAGCCGAAATCATTGACTTAAACATTAGACCAGGTGTTGGTTTCAGTTCCCAACATTAGTTTATGCAGGTTTTGGTTGCAGTACCAACTTTTGTATAGAGCATTAAACTGGTAAGGAACCGGCCCCTTTTCAACCAAGCTATTTCCTCGTATGGAACGATACCACGCGGCTTCCATACCTACGGGTTGGGGATATGCTTCTTTAAATAATACAGCAATTTTATCAAGACGTGTTCTTAACTGGTTGTATTGAGTGGAGGAAAATGTGTTGTCAGGATAAACTATATTTTCAGCGGTAGTTGTCCATTTGCCTTTTACATTCATGATGGCAACTGTATTACAAACCTGGGCTTGTATATTTACGGGAGATAAAAGAAATGAGCAAAATATAATTGGAATTATTTTTTTCATCTGTTTGACTATTTTTACATTTTTGTTCAGTTGTACCGCAGCTGCCGGTCCAAACATTCCTTTAAACGGTCCTTCATTGAAATTTCATCCCGAATTAATCCCCCATGTATACCCGGCTTTACTTTCACCGTTTGCAATATCGTTATTGATCCATATTGTATTTCCTGCTTCTCCATCTACTCCGGCCAATTTTGTATTGGCCATAAAACTCATCATTTGGAGATAGGATGTAACGAGCTGGTAAAATGATTGCAGCCGGTAACAGCCACTGCATTGAGCAGCGATGGAGGCAAGGTTAATTCCGTATAAAACATTATAAGAAACGATGTATCCCCGGCAGTAGTAATATGATGATATTTTATTCATAATTTTTGGTAGAAATAAAATAAAGTAAACCAAATGTAAACGAGACAAAAATATTATCAATCACCCGAAACAGTGATTCTGCAATAGTTTCACCGAATTATCCGATAGGATGAGCATGCTTGCTGCAATTATAAAAATGTAGCATTGCAAGGAAATTTTATAAAAGAAAAATATGAATTGTAAAGTGAAAATAATTCGCTTTATATAGTATGAATCTAATTTAGAAGAGTGCTGTTTATTGAAGAGCGTTTACCACCTCATTTTATTTTTTCTATCCAAATTTTATAATAAAGTTCACTGCCGGGACTTCCTGCTTCTGCAAGTACCTGTACGCCGTCTCTTGCTTCGAACTTTAAATACTGTGGAATCGCAGGCGTTTTATAAAACATTTGCATTACTCTTTGTGATAAGTCAAAAGTACCGGTTGAACCTCCTATTACGCCCGGTGGCGGCGGGCACGTAAATTTGAATTGAGTGAGTTCTATTGGATGAGGAATAAAAAATATTTCAACCAGGGGGTATGGCAGGGCGGGCGGATTGGCAGGACTTACCTTAATCGATTTTGCACCGGCAACATGAAATAATCCTGTACAGGTATTAGGGTTCAAAACTATTTTACTACAATTACTTGTAAGTGTTTCCATATGGTTCTTAATGCCAATGATAGCACATTTATTTTTTTCTAATGATACAGTGAAACTCCCGACGTCGCTGTATGTTACCAAACCGCCCCATGATTCAATAGAGCCCCCTTTCATTTCACTTATCATATTCACTTCCCAGGCATCCCCATAAATCAAAATATTACTCACCAGTTTTGTTATATTTTTATTTTTAAGAAATGCTGAATAGAAAGAATGTTCAACAGTAACGGCGACAGGATTCTGCTCGGGTACCAGTGATGGGGCCTGGTAAATTGCAGAATTATTCTGCGAAGCAGAGATAAAACCAATCGTGCTATTTCCCTTTGCAATATTATTTACTCTCCACACCTGGGCTACTTCTACTTCCTTACCAGGTTTTGTCAGAGGCTCCAAAAGTTCATTTTCCTCAAACTCGTCAAGAGGCGCAAGTGTAACGATGTTTAACCTTAAGCTTCCATTCACTTTCACCTTTGCTGAAACTGGTTTGAGCTTAGACCACATATAATTTACGTAGGAACTAAAATGCTGAATATCTGCTTTTATGGTTTTAGAAACAGTGTCTAATAATACATTTTTTAATGGGCTCCAAAAACCTTTATTATCTTGCATGGCGATTCCCATTAAACCTGCTGCACTTCCCTCTGTATCGTCCTGGCGATAATGAAATATAATTTGTACGGGCTGCTCAAATACTATGCCTGCAGGTTCCATCAGATAAGCATTGCCGGTAGAATTTGGGGCGAAGTTTATTACCGGTTGAATGGATACTTTCATCTTCTTTGTAACTGCGCCCACAGGAAAAATCAATTCCACTTTTCCATCAGGGGATTGAATGCTGCCTCCATTTTTATCAATTTTAATTTCTGATTTTTCGCCATTCGGTTTACCTTTTTCAGTAATGCCAAATTTTATAATAGAATCAGTGACAGAAATGTTTTGTGCAGATGAGTTTGCAGAGATAAATAACAAAAAATAGAGGAGTAATTTTTTCATAATTATTTATTTAATCGAAAAGCTTTTTATCGCCTGGTGTAGAAAACCTTTATTGCATTTCTATCTTATATATCTCTTACTTATTTCTGAAAGATACTTTCTCTATATATTTACCTAAGGCTAAAAAGCCTGGAAGTAGTATGTTTATGTTGCCGGTTTAGTTTTTTAAATTCGTTTACACTATTCAAAAATCTGATTGCTATCTTATACTCCTGTTTTGCAATTTCAAATGTCCATATATTAATCAAGTATTTTTTCACCCGAAACAGTGATTCTGCCTGCGATCCAAAGAATCACCTGAAACTGGTATTTTGATATGACTACTTGATTTTATGAAAAGGAATGATAACCTTTATGTGAAATAAAGTAGTGTGATTTATGACATTTAATAAACCATATCAATTGGGTATACTTATTTTCTGCCTTTTGGCTCAACAGGTATTTTCTCAAACATATAAAATTGATAGTCTGCAAAAAGAACTACAAAAAAACCAGCCTGATTCTGTTTTTACTTTTATCTATCTTGCCTTAGCCGAAGCTATCTATACTTACGATTCTTTAAAAAGTGATCAATACAGAGAAAAGGGTTATGCGCTTGCAAAAAAGATCAATAATAATCTAGCGTTGGGTAGTTACTATAATGGAAAAGGCATGAGCAAACAATTTACCAGTGACGATGGGCTGGCAAACCTTATTTTTGATACAGCGATATATTTTTTCAACAAAACAATAGAGGAAAAACGCTTCCCGTCGGAGGTTGCCAAAGCCAAATTATCGATCGCTGTTTCTTTGGGTCAAAAAGCCCATAGCCTTGCGAAGATTGGAAAAAGTGATGATGCCATCAAAATATATTTTCAAACGATTGATGCCTGGAAAGCTTCAGAAGAACCTGACAAGAACGAGGCAATTGCTGTGTATTATACTTTTATTTCCACTATCTATTCCAACCTCAAAGAGTACAGGAAAACATTGGAATACGACAAACTTTCGTTGATGATTTTACTTAATGAAAGTAATGAAGAATCGATTGCATTCACCTACCTGTATGTCTGCCAGGATTTCCTTAAATTAAATGAATTAGACTCCCGCCTTGTCTATCTTTTAAAGGCGAAGCCGATTGTGATGCAATTAAACAATCACAATATTAATTATGAGTATTACGAAAGATGGGCATCCTACAATAGCATAAAAAAGGATTATCAACCAGCAATTGGTTTCTATACCAAAGCATTAAATGAAGCATTTTCTGGAAATTATAAATTCCGGGTAATGGAAATGCAGAAAGAAATTGGTTATTGTTACCTGCAAATGGGGAATTATAATATCGCTAAAAAATATTTATTTTCTGCTATACCTTTTGCTCTTGAGAGTAAACACCCGGAAAGATTAATGAAAATTTATGAAGACCTTTCGGTGGCTGAGGAAAAAACAAATCATCCTGCAAAGGCATTGCATTATTTACAACAGGTATTAAAACTTAGAGATAGCATCAATCTTGAAGGTTCAAAAAAATCTGTAGCAGAAATAGAAAACAAATACCAGGCAACAGAAAAACAAAAGGAAATTCTTCAACTTCATAAAAATAAAAAAATACAAACGCTTTCCCTGTCACAAAAAACAACTTACAATTACATTCTTATTAGTTCGCTGGCAGGATTGATGCTATTAAGTTTTATAGGATATCGTAATCTTCGTCACCGCCAGCAAATCTCCAGGCAACAAAATCTAATACATCAGCAGCGTATCAGTGAACTGGAAAAGGATAAACAATTGATAGCCGTTGATTCTATTTTAAAAGGGCAGGAAGTAGAGCGAAGCCGCATGGCGAAGGATTTGCATGATGGGCTCGGAGGTTTATTATCAGGAGTAAAATTTTCACTAAGCAATATGAAAGATAATCTAATTATTACGCCAGACAACATGGCCGTCTTCGAACGTTCATTAGACCTCATTGATACCTCCATCAAAGAACTTAGGCGGGTAGCTCAAAACATGACGCCCGAAATGTTGAAAAAATTTGGTTTAGATGAAGCCCTAAAAGACTATTGCAATACAATTAATGCTACTAAATTGCTGGAACTAAAGTACCAGTCCATAGGAATGGAAACGAGAATCGAAAGCTCTTCAGAGATTATTATTTACCGAATCATCCAGGAATTGCTAAATAATATCATGAAGCATGCAGGTGCTTCAGAAGCCAGGGTACAATTGATCAAAGACGAAAACCGGTTTAATATAATTGTGGAAGATAATGGCAAAGGCTTTGACACTACATTAATGAAAGCCAATACCGGCGCAGGCCTTACCAACGTACAATCAAGGGTGGATTATTTAAAAGGACAATTGGAAATTCATTCAGAAATGGGGAAAGGAACTTTGATAAACATAGAATTCAACATTTAAAATATGATCCGCGTATTTATTGTAGACGATCATCCCGTTATAATAGAAGGAATTCATTCACTCCTTCAAAATGAAAAAGATATTGAATGGGCGGGCCACGCAATGAATGCCCAATCCTGTCTGGGATTTTTTGTGAATAATAGTGCCGATGTAGTATTGATGGATATCAGTATGCCTGAAATGGATGGTGTTGAGCTTTGCCGGATCATGAAAGTCAGGTATCCTGAGATTTTTATTCTTGGATTAAGCACCTTTAACCAGGGATTGTACATAAAAAAAATGCTAGAAAATGGCGCCAGTGGATACATTTTAAAAAACGCATCAAGGGATGAACTTTTAAAAGCAATACACACGATAAACAAAGGTGGAATTTATTTTGCCGGTGAAGTAGGTGAAGCTTTGAAAGCCTATGAGCGGGCATCTTTAAATAAATTACTGGAACTATCACCAAGGGAAAAAGAAATCCTGGGGCTAATCGCCGAAGGATTTACCAATCCGCAAATTGCGCAAAAAATATTCCTGAGTCCATTCACCGTAGATAGCCATAGAAAAAACTTACTCGCAAAATTGAAAGTAAAAAATACCGCCTGTCTCATAAGACTCGCAGTGGAAAATAAGTATATTTAATTTGCCATTGGCAAAAGAACAATTGCTTTAATTGAATGTATCTGAAAACGGCCATCCTGCTGATAGTATAAGCCCGGCGCTTTTAGCGTTCATGATAAGTTTAAAGCATATTTTTTTATTGAGAAGAAATATGGTCTATGGCTAAGTTTACTGCGACTTAAAATTTCAGACTAACGCAAAAGCATACAGGATAAAAATGCATCTTGTACATAAATAGTAAGTGATTGCTGGTTGATGGAGATTGCTTTGTTGCAACACCCGGCGGCCAAACACGCAACAACGGCATAGTGTGTGGGCTTCCAGAAATATAGGGAACATCCAATGCGGCAGGAACCTTCCCATAAAACAAAAAAATCCGCACCAAAAGGGTACAGATTTTTTTAACAATTCTTATTTTAAAATTTAATTTTTCAACACGTACTTCCGGTAAGAAAAATCACCAAAACTTTCCTGGGCATTTCTTTCTGTTTTAAAAGTTGTAAACAGGTTGTCGAGTTCAGTAAGAATACTTGCTTCATCCAGGCTTTCCTTGTACAAAGTATTTAAACGTTCGCCCTGGTTATCGCCGCCCACATGCAGGTTGTACCTTCCGGCAGCGGTACCTACAAAACCAATTTCAGCAGCATAAGGTCTTGCACATCCGTTAGGGCAACCGGTCATCCGCATAATGATAGATTCATTTTGCAATTGGTATTTTGCTATCAGTGGTTCAATTTTAGATATCAGGGATGGCATGTAACGCTGCCCTTCTGCCAACGCCAACGGACAGGTAGGCAATGCCACACAGGCAATAGCATTTTTACGCAGGTGACTTGCCGCTTCTGTATGTTCAATTATTTTAAACCGCTCCAGTATTTCGTTGATAGCGGCTTTGTCTTTATCTGCCACATCGCTAATGATCATGTTTTGACTGGAAGTAAACAGGAAATTGGTTTTATCCGTTTTTGCTACTTCCAGCAAAGCCGTTTTCAGCGCCAGTTTTTCATCATCCAGCACCCGACCGTTTTCTATAAACAACGTATAGTACCAAACGCCTTGTGCATTTTGCAGCCATCCATAACGGTCGGCCCTTTGCGTAAACTCATACTGTCTTGCAGGTTCCAGTTTAAAGCCCGTGCGTTTTTCTACTTCGGCCCGGTAGGCGTCCACCCCCATTCTGTCGAGCGTATATTTTAACCTCGCCAGTTTTCTGTCGCTTCGGTTGCCAAAGTCGCGTTGCACGGTAATGATTTCATAAATCGTCTTCATTATTTTTTCTTCCGTATCAACAAAACCTATTGTTGTACCCAGCCTGGCGTAGGTAGAAGTGTTGCCGTGTGTAGTTGACAAACCGCCTCCAATGGCGATGTTAAAACCCTTTAATTCATCATTTTCTATAATTGCCACCAAGCCGAGATCGTTGGTAAAAACATCTACATCATTGTTTGGCGGAATGGCGATACCTATTTTAAATTTCCTGGGCAAATACCTGTCCTGGTATAATGGATCTTCCTCATCGCTCTTCTCCGCAATCTTTTCTTCATCCAGCCATATTTCGTAATAGGCATTTGTTTTAGGCATCAAAAAACTACTGATTCTATCAGCGTAATCAAATACCTGCGCATGTATCGCCGATTCGCCGGGATGAGAGGTACAACTGACGTTGCGGTTAATATCTCCACAGGTAGCGATAGAATCCAGCCCAGCCTGACTGAAAGACTGTATCGTGGGCCTTATTTTTGATTTAATCAAACCGTGCAACTGCAGGGTTTGCCGTGTAGTAATTTTAATTACACCCGTGCTGTTTTCACCCGCAATTTCGTTGGCAGCAATCCATTTTTTTGCGCTAATAAATCCGCCGGGTAAACGCAGGCGAATCATAAAAGTATACAACCGATCCAGTTTTTTATCTGCCCGTTCTTCCCGCCTGTCCCGATCGTCTTGCTGGTACATGCCATGGAATTTTAATACCGCAGTATCATCTTCGCGGATAGCACCGGTAATTTCATCCTGTAAACTTTCTGGTATAGAACCTCGCAGGCCATCACTGGCCGTCTTTATCTTTTCTATTGCTGATAAATTATTTTTGTCTGACATGGTAATTTATTTTTCACTTCTTAAAGTAATCCTTTCTGTTTTTTTATCCTGGCATTTGTATTTCATAGCAGCATCCTTGCGTCGCC
>NZ_JACMOO010000379.1 GCF_014377975.1 Ferruginibacter sp. | reverse complement strand
TCACACCCAGTTGCTCCATTATGGCCATGCGGTCAATAATCATCCAGTGGTGCACAATTTTTTCATTCTCAATTTCATAGCTAATCGCAAATGGAACTTCAATGGTGCGATGTGTTGGTGCTATGCCATTAAAGTCTCCTTCGTGGGTGCCTTTGAAACGGGCTTTAACCACTACCTTATTGCCTTCAGCAGTCATCTCGTCGGCAATTACTTCATAGCCTGGAAATACTGGTTCAAAAAAATTAATATGCCCGATGAGTGCTTCATCTGTAATATACTTTTCCAGTAGTTCCTTCGTTTTGGTAACGCCGCCGCCAAGTGCATTAAAATAGCGGGTAATAAATTCTTTGTTTTGTTTTTGCTGTTCCATAATTTTAAGTTTTTAAAAGTTTAATTATAAAAATGTATTTGCTCATAGTAGTAAAACCAGTTATCACTTTTCCCTGTTGCCAATGTCTGTGGGTAAGTTGTACCTGCCCGGAGGGTTGACTAAAAAGTATGTGCTGCGGATTTCCGGACATCAGTTTTCAAGATTTTCATTTTCTTTTTTAATATTTCCATTTTGCAATGCAAGCCGCTTTAACGGCAGCAGCACCTCCATTCTACGGAAGTTGAAAGAAAAGTGGCACTTCAGGATTCATCAATGATGCACCGCCATCTGCAATAATAGTCTGGCCTGTAATCCATCCGGCATCTTCAGTACACAACGTTGCAATAGCGCCTCCTATATCTGCCGGGGTGCCGGGGCGCTTCATGGGGTTCCATCCTTCTTTAAGCCATGATAACATTGCGTCCTGCGCTTCCTTCGGCAGGCTGTTAACGATGCTATCATCTGTAATGCCGGCACAAACAGCATTTACCGTAATACCCCTGGGTGCAAGCGCTACAGCAAAATACCGGCACATGGCTTCCACAGCAGCCTTATTGGTGCCCATAGCAAAATATGGCAAGAAGCCACCTGCATGACTGCCAGGCCAATAGCTGATAGCCAGTATGCGCCCTTTGTCGCTTAAAAGGCCTGCTGCCTGCTGAACACCCACCAGGAAGGCACTGGACTGAGCCCGGCAGGCTTCTTCCCATTGCTGTAAACTTACCTGCAACGGTGGACTCATAAAACCTAATAAATTACCTAGTGCATTGCTTACGAAAATGTCCAGCTTGCCAAATTTATCACGCACTTCACTCACCATCCGCTCTATATCTTTCGGATTACATACATCGGCCTGAACAATAAATCCATCTGAGCCAAGCTCCTTAATTTTTGCAAGGGTATCGTTTGCAGCGGCTTCATCCTTAAGATAATTAACAGCTACCTTTACGCCCTTTTCGGCCAGTTTAAGAGCAATCCCTCTGCCTATACCCCTTGAGCTTCCCGTTACCAGGGCAAACTTTCCGGCTAAATACTTTTTTTCGTTTACAGATTCAGTCATAAAATTTATTTGATTAATTATAAATAGCTTATCTAAAGATTAATTCACCATGCCAAACACCTCATCAGTATGGATTAACAGCATTCCAGCCCCAACCAGGAGCATCCACCAATGATTCTTTTCAAGGAAAAACCTGATTGCATAAATAATTTCCGCAGATACATTCGTATGCACACCAGCATAAAAACCTGTCTCACCATTGTTTACCAGAATAATTTTCCATCTCTTTACTTCATATATATGAACTATCATTTCGGATAGATGAATGAAGAGTTCAACAACTGTATCCTCCAGATATTCTTGTTATGTAAAAATTGAGATTTTGTAATTCCCTGTCAATCTAACATTTCTTAGGTGAAAAATTAATTAAAGTATAAAAAAGGATTCGATTATTTCTTATGTAAAACTACTGTTGGGATAAGGGTAAAACAATCCCGATTAATTGGTAATTTTTATCTACCAATAAGTTGGTATTTTCAGGTAATCAAGATCCCTCTGTTGGGCTGATTATTTTATGCAGCTTTAAATTCAGCTAACGATTTGCTTGCCGCCAAACAGTATAATCACAACACTGTGGATTGAAAAAAATTGCAATCAAAAATTAATTTAAGAAGGAAGGATTGATAAAAGCTTTTTGCATTTTTATTTATTTCCTATGACAACGTTTTATTGAAATCATTCAACGGAATTACAAATAACAACTTAGTTCCTTCACGAACTGCTGTAATTATTTGGTAGCTACCACCTAATTTCTCCACCCTCTTTTTGTAATTCGGCAAGCCATTACCATTTGTTTTTAAGGTATCGGGGTTAAAGCCCCTGCCATTATCTGCAATGGAAAATTGTATTTGATCTGTAATACTGCATTCAATCACAATGGAAGAAGCGCCTGCATGTTTGATGGCATTGTTCACTGTTTCTTTTACCAGTAAATAAATGTTGCGGCAATCTTTCCAGCCGAGTATTTTGTTAGGAATATTTTCGGGCAAATCAAAAGTAAAT
>NZ_JACMOO010000378.1 GCF_014377975.1 Ferruginibacter sp. | reverse complement strand
TTTAAAAGCGAATGCCTGTAATATTATTTTAAGCCACAACCACCCATCTGGCAACCTTAAACCAAGCAGAGCAGATGAAGAACTGACAAAGAAGATTGCAACTGGTGGAATGTATCTTGATATAAAAGTGATAGATCACATCATCGTTACCAGGGAAGGGTATTACAGTTTTGCTGATGAGGGGCTTTTATAGCTCCTTTTTTATTCAGAAAATGGATGATTATATCTGTCTGAAGTGGTTATAATAGCGATTCACCAAAATTTCTCCAAAATCTAACCTTAGCTTAGCTTAAAATTAGCAAGATGAAGCTACTGATAATAGAAGACGAAGATAGCTTACTCCGGAGCATAACAGATTACTTTACTCAAGAGGACTTCCTGTGTGAGGCAGCCAGTACATACCTGGAGGGGATTCAGAAGGCTACCGATTTTCAATACGACTGCATTATACTTGATATCAATTTGCCGGGAGGTAGCGGCCTGCAATTATTGGAGTATTTGAGAAAAAATAAAAAGGCAGATGGCGTTATTATTATTTCTGCCAGAAATTCTTTAGACGATAAAATTGCCGGGTTAGATTTAGGTGCAGATGATTATCTCACGAAACCATTTCATTTATCAGAATTATATTCAAGGGTTAAAGCACTACTGCGAAGGAAATATGCGTCCAATTCAAACGTAATTGAATTCAATCAATTGAAACTTGACCTCTTGTTAAAAACGGTTACCTATTCAGGGCAATCTTTGTTGCTCACAAAAAATGAATATGAACTATTGTTATTTCTTCTCACCAATAAAAATAGAGTTGTAAGCAGGCAGGCCATTGCAGAACATATTTACGGCGAACAAACGGACAATCTTGCTTCATTCGATTTCGTGTATTCGCACATTAAAAACCTGAAAAGAAAACTGAAAGACAAAGGTGGCGACGATTTGTTGCAAACAGTATATGGCCTGGGTTATAAATTATCAGTATGATTAAAACCTTAGAACAAAAGAATACACGTTACCTGTTGATATGGCTGCCCGTAGTCTTATTGCTGGGTTCTTTGTTATTTTTTGTAATGCTCAATATGCATTCGCACCACACGCAGGAAAGGCAACTGGCCCTAAAACAACAAAATGTTTGGAACGCATTTATATCGCAACCTGCAACTATGACAATGCAGATTCCCGGAGAATATGTCATCCAAAAGAATAGCCTGTTGCCTGCTAAAATATTGAATGAACCAAGAGATACCAGTCTTTTAATTACAGGCAATTCAGAAAGATTAAATTTTAAAGCGCTCACAAAGGAATATCAATTTAACAACGAAAATTATCAACTCACCACTTTCGTTTCTTCCAAAGAATTTTTGCACTTAACAATAAAGGTATTTACGACAGAGGCGCTTGTTTTTTTGTTATTGTTAATTGCAATTGTTGTCATAAACAGAAGAAGCTCCCGCCAATTGTGGCGTCCTTTCCATCGCACTTTAAAAAAGGCCGGTGAATATGATGTGGTAAATAATCAAACCGTTCAGTTAGAACCGCAGACCGGCATTGCAGAGTTTAACCAGTTAAATGATGAGCTTACCAATATGATTGTTAAGGTTAACACCGCATACAGCAATCAAAAATATTTTGTAGAGAATGCATCACACGAAATACAAACGCCACTTGCCATCATCCGTTCCAAATTAGACTTGCTGATTAATGAACCCGGTCTTACAGAAAAATCGGCTGCCCTACTTGGCGATATCACAGAAGCAAATGACAGGCTGAGCCAGATGAATAAAAGTCTTCTGCTGCTCGCTAAAATTGATAACAACCAGTTTCCTAACCAGGAGCAGATTAATGTTTCAGCGTTGGTGGAAAGAATACTGACAACTTACCAGGATCATTATAACGATTTCCCTTCACTTCGTAAATCAATTATCCCCGATATATTCATTACAGCCAATCCGGCCTTGACAGAAATCCTATTCAGTAATGTTATAAAAAATGCTGTGGTTCATAACATCGCATCAGGGTTTATTAAAGTTTCCTTAAGCGATAATGAATTTTCAATTGAAAATTCTGGAGATACAATTGTAGAAGAACCGGAGCAGCTATTTGAGCGATTCAGAAAAGGCAATATAGAATCAAAAACTACCGGATTGGGTCTTTCATTAGTAAGGCAAATTACCCAGATTTATAAAATGGGTTTGCATTACAATTACAAAAACGGCATTCACTACGTAATAATAAATTTCGGAGGAATGTAGTCTCCAAAATTTATCCTAAATCACTTGCTACATTTGTTTTTATACAATAAAACATTATTGATGAGATGGATATTTATAGCATTCGCATGCTTTTTTGTGGGCAAAGCCAAAGCGCAGGACACTGTGCATTTGTCATTGCCGGAGATACTCAAACTGGCAGAAAGCAACTACCCTAAATTAAAAGCAAACTTGTACGAGCTGGAAGCATCCAGGTCAAACGTAAAATTGCAGCAACAATTGATCAAGCCACATCTTGATGCTTCATATCAGGCCAACCTTGCAACACATAACAATATCAGTGGCATGTGGCAGCCGCAATTTGTACTTCCGATAAGTGGGCCACCTTCTTCTGAAAATGATTACAGCCCGGTAACTGGCTCTGCTGCAAGCTTACTGTTTCAATGGCAGCCTGGTGTATTTGGCGACCGTAAAGCACAGGTTAATGCAGCAATTGCTACATCAAAAACATTGGAATCTAAAAACGCCCAGGAAATATTTAATCATAAAGTAAAAGTAAGCAACCAGTTTATTGACGTTGTTTATTACCAGCAATTAATAAAACTATACGAAGAGAATATTCATATTTCGGAAAAGCAATTGAAACAAGTAAAGGTATTGGCGGTAACAGGTTTAAGGCCGGGAATAGACACCGCATTAATACAGTCAGAACTTTCCAGAACCCGTATTGAGTGGTTGAAAATAAAAAACGCATACGATAATATGCTTTCGTCGTTACAGGAATCTGTTGCCAGCGATTCAATCATTGTTAGCAGGGATACTTCATTTTACAGTGCAATTCCGGAAGAAACTACGAATGATACTACCGAGCATCCTTTTGGTAAAACTGCAAGATTGAGCATAGAGGAAGGCCAGACAAAACGCATTGCTATCAGTAAATTAACTACCCCTCATTTATCTGTTTGGGGAACAACTTATGCAAGAGGTTCAGGAGTAAATTATACAGGTGCGGTGAAAACATTAGATGGATTTAACCTCAATCGTTTTAATTATGGAGCCGGTGTGCAGTTGTCTGTTCCCTTGTTAAATCATGCAGAAGTAAAAACCCGTTTGCAACAGCAGGATTGGATCATTAAATCTGACCAGGAAAAATTAAACCAAATATCCCTTGCACTAAAAGAACAGCGCAAGCTTTCAGAAAAAACCTTCTCCAACGCAATGGCTGTAATTAAAGAAACACCGGTGCAGGTACATGCTGCAGAATACGCATTTAATGCTATGCAAATAAGATATACTACCGGCCTGGTCAACTATTCAGAACTATTGCAAACTCAATCGGGCTTACTTAAAGCAAAGATTGAATTAACAAAATCTCAGGCAGAACTCTGGAAGGCTTTGTTGTTTAAGGCGGCAGTGTATGGGGATTTGAATTTATTTATTAACCAGGTTAAGTAACAATATGAAGCAATTAATCATATCGGCATTAAGAAAACCTGTTACTGTAATGGTTATAGTAATGGGCGTAATATTTTTTTCCTGGTTGGCCGTAAGAAAAATGCCGGTGGATATTTTCCCGAAATTAGGAACCCCGGTTATTTATGTAGCACAAACATATGGAGGACTTTCGCCCCAGCAGATGGAAGGCTTTATCACCTCCTATTATGAATATCACTTTTTGTATGTAACAGGAATAAAGTATGTTGAAAGCAAGTCTGTACAAGGTGTAACGTTAATCAAACTGCAATTTCACGAAGGAACGGATATGGCCAATGCCATGGCCGAAGTAGGCACTTATGCCACCCGTGCCCGTTCCTTTATGCCACCCGGTACATTACCCCCGTTTATCATGCGGTATGATGCAGGCAGTGTACCAGTAGGACAATTGGTGTTTACCAGCAGTACCAAATCGTTGAATGAAATTCAGGATTTGGCTTTGTTCAAGGTAAGGCCCATGTTTGCTGCTTTGCAGGGAGTTTCTGCTCCGCCACCATTGGGCGGCAATCAGCGAACCATTATTATCAGGGCAAATCCTGAACGGTTACGTAGTTATGGAATTACGCCAGATGAACTGGCGGCAACCATTGCTAAAGGAAACACTATATCACCGGCAGGTAATTTAAGGGTTGGTGACCAGGCTTTGATTACTCCGCAGAATACAGTAATTGATAACATCAAGGAATTTGAAAGTATTCCATTGACAGCTAAAAGCGGTACTGCCGCTTATGTACGTGATGTTGCTTCCGTGGAAAATGGTGCCGATGTTACTTCAGGTTATGCATTGATCAATGGCAAGCGTTCCATTTATATTCCGGTTACAAAAAGAGCCGATGCATCAACATGGGATGTGGTGCAAAATATAAAAAAGGCATTGCCTGATATGCAGGCCGCTATCCCCGACGATATTAAAGTTGCGTACGAGTTTGATCAATCTAAATACGTAGTCAACTCTTTGCAAAGTCTTTTGTTTGAGGGCGGGCTTGGAGCTTTATTAACCGGCTTAATGGTGTTGTTGTTTTTGGCAGACAGACGAAGTGCATTGATAGTTGTAATAACCATCCCCTTGGCATTACTATCAGCTATAGTTTGTCTTTATCTAGCAGGTCAATCTATTAATATAATGACCCTTGGCGGATTGGCTTTAGCAATAGGAATATTAGTGGATGAAGCAACGGTAACAATAGAAAATATTCACCGGCATCTGGAAGAAGGTAAATCAAAGGCAAGAGCCATCGCGGATGCAAGCAAAGAAATTGCTTTGCCTAAACTATTAATTCTACTGAGCATTCTTGCAGTCTTTGTTCCGGCTTTATTTATGACCGGCATTCCAAGGGCAATGTTTATGCCTTTGTCTTTGTCAGTAGGTTTCGCAATGATTGCTTCTTTTTTAATTTCCCAAACGGTAGTACCGGTTATTGCTAACTGGATGTTGAAAAACAATACACATTTTACAGAAAAGAAATGGTTTACCAGGTTGACTGATCGCTATGCTTCTTTTCAAAATAAAATATCGAAGGCAGGTGGCTGGCTCATTGGCTTTTATTTATTGCTATGTGGAATATTGCTTTGGAGCAACTACCATTTTTTAGGACAGGAAATTTTTCCAAAAGTAAATACTGGTCAACTGCAGGTTAGGCTAAGGATGCCTGTGGGTACAAGGATAGAACGTACCGAAGACAATACAAAAAAAGTATTGGGTATTATTGAAAAAGAAGCAGGTAAAGAAAATGTTGACATCACTTCAGCTTATGTAGGACTTCAACCAACCACCTATGCCATCAATTCAATTTTTACCTGGACCGGCGGCCCTCACGAAGCTATTCTTAAAGTTAAACTGGCTGATAACAGTGGTATAAAACTGGAAGCTTTTAAAGAACAATTAAGAGCCGCTATAAAAAAGGAAATTCCCACCATGCTCATTTCCTTTGAGCCTGCCGATTTAGTAGAGCAGGTAATGAGCCAGGGAACCAACAACCCAATTGAAGTTGTTGTACAAGGGAAAAATTTACAGCAAAGCAGGGCAATCGGCGACAAACTCAAAAAACAAATGGAAGCACTGCCCTACATGAGGGATGTTCAATATACGCTCCCATTAGATTACCCAGCTCTGCAAATAGATTATGACAGGGTTCGTGCCGGGCAATTAGGATTAACAGTTGATGAAATGAGCCGTTCGGTTTCAACAGCAACCTCTTCCAGCAGGAATATATTGCTGAACTATTGGTTGGATAAAAATGCGGGCAACGCTTACCAGGTGCAGGTAGAGTTACCGGAATATCAAATGAAATCATCTGAAGATCTTGAACAAATTCCGGTTTCAGCAGCAGATAAAAATATTTTTTTAAGAGATGTGGCAACATGGAAAAGAACAACTACAGTCGGCGAATATGACAGGCTGAATCAGCAACGATTCATTACCATCTCTGCAAACCTGCATCAACAAGATTTAGGCACAGCAGTAAAAGACGTTAACACGGCTATCAGCAAATTGGATTCATTACCACAAGGTGTAAAAGTTTATGTACGTGGGCAATCAGAAATACTGGATCAAACACAAACAGAATTAGGAACAGGTTTGCTTTTAGCCGTTGCTGTTATATTTCTATTATTAGCGGCCAACTTTCAGTCGTTCAAATTATCTTTTACTGTGCTGTCAACAATTCCGGCTGTGGTAGCAGGATCTTTCCTGTTATTATTTCTAACGGGAAAAACGCTGAACATACAATCCTTTATGGGTTGTATTATGGCTATAGGTGTTGCTGTTGCAAATGCCATTCTGCTGATTACAAAAGCAGAAACAATCAGAAAGGAGAACAGCCACACAAAAAATATCGGATCAGTCGCTGCACAAAGAAGATTGAGACCCATATTAATGACCAGTCTTGCCATGATTGCAGGAATGATACCAATGGCTATTGGTATAGGAGAAGGTGGAGAACAAACTGCTCCCTTGGGTATTGCAGTAATCGGTGGATTATTATTTTCCTTACTGACTACACTTTTTATTTTACCCATAATTTATAATGCCGTTTCCCGAAACAAAATATACGGCAATATTTCTCTTGACCCGGATGATGAATTAAGCAAGTTTTATGACAAACAAAACAATGACAACTAAAATGAAAGGATTAAAAACAATAGTAGCCTTAGTATTTATTACCAGCATTGCAGCCTGTAATCAACAAAGCAAGCAATCATCAAAAGATACTGCTAAACCAAAAGTAGATTCAACCGCAGTATTTATTTTGCAAACTGCTTCTTTAGATAAAACGGTATCACTTCCTGGTGAACTACTGCCTAATGAAAAAGTACAGATATATGGTAAAGTGAATGGCTATGTAAAAAAGATATTCGTTGATATTGGTTCGGCTGTAAAACAAGGCCAGGTAATCGCCATTCTGGATGCGCCGGAAATGCAATCCAAAATTGCAGAGAGTAAACAACGGCTTGCATCTGTAAAAGCAAAATCCATTAGCAGTAATGATGTTTTTAAAAGACTTTCTGAGGCTTCAAAATCTGACGGCGTAATTGCGCCGACTGATCTGGAAAAAGCAAAAAACCAGGTGGCATCAGATGACGCTTTATTGCAGGCGGCCCAATCAGAATTAAGCTCCGTTCAGCAAACAGCAGGATATTTAACTTTGAGAGCACCATTTTCCGGAACCGTCACAAAAAGGAATGTAGATGCAGGTGCCTATGTAGGCAAGGCGGGTGAAATGCCGCTGTTTGAAATAGAAGACAACAGCTCACTTCGTTTGCGGATTAGCATACCGGAAGCAATGACCGGCACAAAAGTAAAAGATGAAAAAGTACAGTTTACCATAAAGGCCATACCGGGCAAAAAATATGAAGGAAAGCTATCCCGTAAATCCGGCAGCCTTGATGTAAACACCCGGAGTGAAGTATGGGAATTTGTGATTAACAATAGTGATCACAGCCTCAAAGCTGGCATGTTTGCAGATTGCAAAATAAATATTCAACGGGAAGGGAAATCTTTCTTTGTACCATTTTCAGCAGTGGTTACCACCCTTGAAAAAAAGTTTGTAATAAAAGTGCAGGATAACATTACCAGTTGGGTAGATGTGGGCCAGGGAATAAATGCTACCGATAAAGCAGAGATATTTGGAAAACTCAATGAAGGTGATACACTGGTGTTAAAGGGTAATGAAGAATTAAAAGCAGATACGAAACTGGTAGTGAAAATAATAAAGTAATAGACAGTGATTAGTAAACGGCAAAGTAATACTCGGATTAAAATAAATTTATTTTTCTCATTGTGCCTAATGAGCCAGTTTCTATTGGCACAAAAGACCGGGAAAATAGAAGGTCGTGTTATGGATAAAGACCAACCATTAGAATTTGTAACCGTTACTATTTCTAAACGGGCTGACACAACAAAAGTTGTTTACTACGGGACCACCGATACTTCAGGGTCATTTGTAATTGACAAGGTTCATTTTGGAGACTACGTAATAAAATTCAGCTTGATAGGATACAAACCTGCAACACAATTATTTTCAATAACAGCCTTAACAAGTATAATACAATTTGAAACTTATGTACTGACTAAAGATGTAAACTTTCTTCAAACAGTAACAGTTGCTTCTCAAAAAAAACTAATTGAAAAAACACCACAGGGATTTATTGTAAATGCAGCAGCAAATATTACTTCGTTTGGTGGTACTGCAACAGATTTACTTAAAAATACTCCTACCGTATCGGTAGATGCTGAAGGCGACATTACTTTAAGAGGGAAAGAGCCATTAATATTAATCAATGGCAGAAATTCTAATTTACATAATCTCGATCAAATAGCAGCCAGCAGTATTGAGAGCATTGAAATTATCAACAACCCCACCGCTAAATATGATGCAAATGCTGAGAGCGGTATCATCAATATTAAATTAAAAAAGAACAAACAAAACGGTACCAATGGAGCTTTGGCATTAGGAGCAGGATTAGGCAGCCGGGGCAGAATAAACAGTTCGCTTCTTGTGAACCACAAGACAAAAAAATGGAATCTTGGTTTGGGATATGACAATCGCTTTGCTGGAAGAACAAGAAAAATTAACGGAAGCCGTACTAACTATAATTTACCAGATGAATACTTGCTAAATCAAAACAGGAAAGATAAAAGATTAGAGCAATTGCAAAACCTGAAGTTCAATGCAGATTTTTCCCCTGACAGCAGGAATACTTTTTCTTTTGAAGCCATTGGCAATATGGAAGGGCAAGACAATAATGAAAGTTTAAACAGTGCATTATATAAACAGAACAACGATTTAAATTTAAACACCAATAGGCATTCCATAGAGATAGAACGTTCAAAAGTTGCAGAATTTGCTTTTGACTATAACAGGAAATTTAATAATGAAAGAAAGACATTGTCTGCAAATATATCATCGTCTATTAACCGAGATAAAGAGAATACAGATATTACATCTCAGTCCTTTGATAAGTATGATGTGTTTACCGGCAATCCGTGGTACCAAAAAACGCACAATTATGAGAATGGAAATGTATCCTCCGCCAAGTTAGACTGCGGATTTCCTATTTCTAAAAATGGACAAATTGAAACTGGCTACAAAGGGATCTATCGCAGTATCGATGCCGATTTTCAAAGTTCCGATTTAATGAATAACGTGTATGTAATTAATACCGCTGCCAGCAATATCTTTAAATTTACCGAGCAGGTACATGCTGGTTATATTCAATACAGCTCCAGCTTTGGCAAGGGCAATAATCAAAATTGGAAGTATGACTTAGGTATAAGAGCAGAGCAGGTGTTGAATGACGGAAACACAAAAAGCAACAGCACGAAGTTTACCAACAGCTATCTAAAATTCTTCCCTACGGCAAGTCTTGTCTACTATTATAAAGCGGATGAATATTGGAAGATCAGTTATGGCAAAAGAATTAACCGCCCTGGCTTAGGCCAATTGAACCCATTTACAGATATAACGGATTCATTAAACCCTCATAGTGGTAATCCGAATTTAAATCCCGAAATCATTCATGCAATAGAATTAGGGTATAACAAGGAATGGGAAGACTATTCTTTGTCGGCGAATCTTTTTTATCGTTATGCTACTAATACTATCAGGCAATATTCTCAATTGCAACCAAACGGAGTGAATCTAACTTTTCCCGTGAATATCGGCAGTGCAACAACTTACGGAATTGAAAATGTATTAAACGCTAAACCATCCGGCTGGTACAACTTTAATGCAAGCCTTTCACTGTTTCAGCAAAAAATAAACGGAGAAAATGTCTCAACAGATGCAGTTCAATCCGCTTTCGGTTGGTATGCAAAATTGATAAACAATATTGTACCATGGCATGATGGCAAATTGCAGGTAACAGGCAATTATAATTCAGCACTTCCAACACCACAGGGAAAACGTATGGCACAATATTTTGTAGACCTCGGGTTTCAACAAAAATTAGGCAAAGGAAATGCACGGTTTGGATTAACGGTGACGGATGTGTTTAATACATTCAAAAGCGGCTATATCAACAACACGCCAGAGTTTTCAAATTACCGTTATGGCAAGGCTGATACAAGGGCTTTCATCATCACGTTTGCCTACTTTTTTAAATCAGCTTTTAAAGAGAAATTATTAGAAAATAAATTTTCAACCGATTATTAAAACAAAAAACATGAAACAGTTAATAAGAAAAATCCCGTTATGTATTTCTATCGTTACAGGTATGGTAATGGTATCTTGCAACAATACCGCAACGCAACCGGTTGTAGCTGAAACCAAAAAAGATACCATTGCCTGTTCACCCGAAAGCAGTAAACTTGATACCGCTAAAATTGCTGCGGTTACTGGTATGAAGGGCACTGTAAAAAATGGTGAATATAAAATCACTGTTCCGCAAAATGACCTTCACATAGTAGTAGATGGATTTAAAATAATTCCGCCAATGGGATTGGCTACCTGGATTGCATTTACGCCTTGTGGAGATAGTGCAATGTTGATGGGTGATATTATCCTATCTGAAAATGATGTAGCGCCGGTACAGCAGGAAGTGATCAGGCAGGGTCTTTCCATCACCGCTATTCACAATCACTTTGTACGCAACAGGCCTAATGTAATGTACATGCACATAGATGGCTTTGGTAATGCCGCAACACTTGCAGCTAGTGCAAAAGCCATTTTAGACAAGGTAAGTGAGGTAAGAGGCGGAGATCCCAAAGCAGCCAAAGGAGACAGTGTTGTAAATACCTTAAATATCCCTATGCTGGATTCTTTGATGGGCCATAAAGGAGAAATGAGCAAGGGCGTGTACAAATACACTATTGGCAGGCCCGATGTAATGCTTAGAGAGCATGGCGTACCTATCAGCACTTTTATGGGATTCAATACATGGGCGGCATGGCAGGGAACACCGGAAAAAGCAGCAGTAGCAGGAGATTTCACCATGCTGATGGATGAAGTACAGCCTGTTATTAAAACACTTATTGAAAATGGAATTGAGGTGGTAGCAGTTCATAATCATATGGTACATGAAGAACCTAAAATTTTCTTCCTGCATTATTGGGGTGTTGGCCAGGCTGAAAAACTGGCTAAAGGATTAAGGGCTGCGTTGGATAAAACGGGAAAAGGAATGGCTCATTAAAACGCCTATATTTTTTCGTTACAGTTTTTAAAGAGCAGTTTTAAAAAAGAAAATGAATCAATTAAATATATATTCCATTGCCATCACGCTGTTTTCTTTTTGCCTGCAGGGCTGCAATGCACAGCCTTCCACACAAAGTAAAACCCTGCCATTGATTAGCACCATTGCTTTGCCTGCTGTTAGTGGACGAATAGATCATCTTGCATTTGATCCTGTTTCTCAGCGCATATTTGTTGCCGCTTTAGGCAATAACTCTATAGAAGTGGTTGATTTAAAAAATAATAAATCCATTCACAGTTTTCAAAATTTAAGTGAACCACAGGGTATTGTTTTTATTCAGGAAAGCAATACAATTTTTGTTACAAATGGTGGTAATGGCGTGTGTGATGTTTTTAATGCAAATACTTTTCAAAAAATAACAGCTATACAATTGCCGGGTGATGCAGATAATGTTCGCTACGATTCAATAAACAAAAAGGTTTATGTGGGCTATGGCAACGGAGGGATTGCTATCATTGATGCCAATACTTTTAAACAGGTGGCAGATATAAAACTACAGGGACATCCCGAATCTTTTCAATTGGATATCGCAGCAAAGAAAATCTATGTAAATGTTCCCGACAAACAACAGGTAGAAATTATTGATTGGGATAAGCAAATAGTAATTGATAGATGGAAACTGACCGCCGCCAAATCAAATTTCCCAATGGCATTGGATGCTGCCAATCATCGCTTATTTATTGGTTGCAGGCACCCGGCAAAACTACTGGTGCTGGATGCTGAAACAGGAAAACTAATTACAGCTATTGATACCGATAGTGATGTGGATGACATTTTTTACAACCCAAATAACGGTAGTACCTATTTAAGTTGTGGTGGTGGCTACATTGATATTTTTAAACAGGAAACTGCCAATAGGTATACATTAATTGAAAAGATACCTTCTCGGTCAAGAGCAAGAACCTCACTCTTTATTCCCCAATCAAACCGTTTAATAGTAGCCTCGCCAAAGAGTTTTAGCAGCGGTGCAGCATTATTGGTTTATGGTATAAAAAATTGAGTTGGTATTTGGAAACATCAATACTGATTCGGCTATCTTCTTTTCATATCGGGGGCTTTTACAACCCCTTTTTTATGCCGCCAGACCGCTGCAAGTCGTTGAAATTGGCATGTATAAGCTATATTTACACTAACTCCTTTAGTAGCCGCCATAACCAATAACTAACACCGGGAGAACGATACATGAAACTGGAATTAATCAAGCCCATTAAAGCCCCTTAATAAAGCCTACCTGAAGGAAAAGGTGTGCCGTAATCACATTGAGCTGTTTAAGAAGAACCTGCAAAAATTAATTAGCCGTATCAACGAACAGGAAAGCGAAGAACACCTGAAAAATGTAATAGCCGATTTTTTAAAAGATACCTGGTACAAAGACCAGTTTGAAATAAATACCAAAGACAGAAATGATTTGGTGATACATACCGGTAAAACAACCAAAGATCCTGAAGGTGTAATCCTCGAAGTAAAAAAGCCTTCCAATAAGGCAGAGATGATGACAGTAGCCAAGCCAAATACAAAGGCTATACAGGAGTTGCTTTTATATTATTTACGGGAAAGGGTTGACCATAACAATACAGACATAAAATACCTGGTTGTTACCAATATTTATGAGTGGTTTGTAATTGATGAAGTTTGGTTTGAAAAGAATGTTTTTAGAAACAGCAAACTGAAAAAAGATTATGAGAATTGGAAACTGAGTGGCAAAGACACCAGGTTTTTTTATGAAAGCATTGCTAAATCATTT
>NZ_JACMOO010000377.1 GCF_014377975.1 Ferruginibacter sp. | reverse complement strand
TATGCCTCAACCGGTGCAGCACTATTAAATGATATTGTTACAGAAAGAAGAAAGGAGTTGGCGTTTGAAGGAGATAGATTCTATGATTTAAACAGGCTGAAGCAACCTATCGTTCGTGTTAGCAATGCTGGCGCAATTCCTGCCGGAACGGGCAATATTAATCTTACTGTACCCTACTCAGATTATAGGAGAATTGCTCCTATTCCACAAGGAGAAATACAGGTAAATAAAAATATAGCGGGTCAGCAAAACCCGAATTATTAATGGTTATCTAAACTATTTGCATTAAAAAAGGGGCTATCTCAAAATTAAATGAGGTAGCCTCTTTCAATTTCCGCTTTACAGAATGGGTTATCAAATTCCCATCCGGCTTCTGTGAACAACAGACCTGTAAAAAATAAATTATTTATCAACGAAAAAGTTAAAGACAGAAACCTCGTGACCGGTGATGATACTTTGACACGGAGTACAGTTTTTATTAGTAAATTGAAAATAAGGGAAATATAAAACACAGTATCAAAAACAAACTTCAAAATAAAGATTACCCCAAGATAGGTAGGCAATAAGTCTTTAACCCGGGGATTTTAGATAATGTCTGACAAGATTGTCTGTAAGGCCCAGCAGCCTTATCCCATATGCACTTAACACTGTTGGCAACTTCTAACGAATGTCAACCCTGTTGAAACAATCAGGTGCATCGTTTCTTTTTGCATCACTTAGTAATTATCGAGACCTCATAGCCGCTTCCTATACGTTCCTTTCTTACAGACGCACCTGCTGCATCGTTGACCACCCTGCTCCTTAGAGCAAAGCAGCATGCAACCGGTTTGACGGTGGAGGTTGCTCCACTCCGCCTATTGAGAGGCCTGCACTCATATCATAGACAGCTTTGATGGACACACATGTTTGATGGACACACACATGGGGTCTGGCTATAATAGGGAATGGAGAAAAAATCTTCGGCTGTAGTCTCTATCAGCAGCGGTTCCGGCGGACGAACATCTATTTGGCTTTTTGTTGTTATCTTGTACCTTAGTTTTTCAATCAGCTTCAGTTCCAGGGCTTAACGAGCAATGAATCCCCTGCCTGCAGCATTACCCGTACGCTGTATGTAACCTTATGAGACTTCAATTAATAACGATATTTATTTTGAGTTTCGGGTATTCATTTGGACAAGTATTTTCATATCCGGAAGTTAATACTAACGGACAGAGATTTGCTGACTTTATTCCAAATGGTTGGACTGTATTAGACTCTGCAAAAGGAGACATGAATAAGGACGGCAAAGATGATTTGGCTTTAGTTGTTCAATTTCGTGACAGCGTTTTAATTGCTAAAGTCGAAAATGATGATTTAGACACAGTTTTCACTCAACCGAGAATGTTATTGCTAGCTTTTTATAATGTAATTTCAAAACGCTACGAACTGGTAGAAAGAAGTAACACATTTATCCTTACACATGATCAGGATAATATGGAAGAACCCTTTCATGATATTTCTATTTCAATAGGTGTTTTAAAAATAGGCTTTAATATTTTCATGAATTCGGGAGGTTGGGGAACTTTCTCTAATATCTACAAGTTTATTTATCAAGACAAAGAATTTAGACTTATTGGAGCAGAATATAATTATTTAAATCGCGGGTCGGGTGAAACGGTAGAACGTAGCTATAATTTTCTGAAAAATAAGGTAAAGCTTTCAACAGGGACAATTTCGAGTGACATTATGAAAACTAAATGGCACAACCTTAAGGTCAATGAATTAAAAACATTAAAAACTTTTAGCCAACCCTTTACTTGGAAAATGGAAAAATACTTTTACTTGTGAAAAGGCTACATATAATGGATTTTGTGCAAGGTTCGGCTTGACGATGAAGCAATCAGCAACAACATAGCGGCATTTGTTCGGGCGGGAAAAGTATCGCTGAACATTAGTCCTTATTATTTAACTTTATCAAAAGCCAATTAGCGGTTGTGGGCGGAGAGGAATCTTAATGCCACACCTGCCGCAAAGCCCTATCGTTGTAAGCCACACTATATCACATACTCTAAAATTCATTTCATTTTTTTTTGTTATTGGTTAACATTTATTCTTTTGGACAAAATTAAAAAGACTAAAGAATAAATGGAACTTTAAGTAGTGCCGATGGGCAGAAAATCTATCGAATTAAAAGAGGCGAAATGGAATTTGATTACAAAAAACTATTTATATAGATTCAGCAATCGTGAAAAATGACAAGTTTATCGATTCATACAGATCTTCAAGGTGTCTCGACCAATTACCAAACCTGAGTTTACCAATTGTATAAATGGGTAGGTAAATCATTCCTCCCGCTTGTTTCGTGTTATACAATTTTTACATATTGTTTTATCATTCGCTACTGCTTACTTTCATAAGCTATCTGCACTACTACGGGTACACCCGCCCCTGTTCTGGTTTGTGAAGCACTATTATAGCTTACTGGTGCTTCGCTTGCTGCTTTGTATAAGGGGTAAATTACATACCATGTAAGTACAGGATGGTTATCTCATATGTTAGTCATATTTTTATAAAATAACATTGTCTTGCGCTTCCCTTCAATTGAAAGACCGCATAACTTCATTGCCATATAATTTCTTTTAATAAGTTATTACTATACTTGACTAATAAAAATACGCTGGCAAAAATTTACTTTTTTTCTTGCCAGGTAATTTTAATTAAAATCAACTATATCAGGATATATTGGCATGTTTTAATAGTGATGCAGATATGTTTTTATTTTTAAAAAAGATCAATGAAAAATTGTGTTCAATTTATTACTGGTATTTGTATTGTTTCATTATTCTCATTCCAGGGGTTTGCCCAGCTAAGATTTAGACAGCAGATGATTGCTGCTGAAAGTGCAGAATCAGTAAGTGTATTTGATGTAAATGGTGATCAAGTGCCGGATATTATCTCAGGTAGTTATTGGTATGAAGGTCCGTTGTTTTTAAACCGCCACTTGATTGGTCAGGTACAGCGTGTTAGTGAATATTTTGATGATTTTTCAACCATTCCCCTTGATGTAAACGGAGATGGTAAAATGGATTTTATAACTGGTGGCTGGTTTGGTAAAACATTGCATTGGCGGGAAAATCCGGGAAATGATGCGGAATGGCCTTTACATGATATTGCAGTTACCGGAAATATAGAATGTACCCGTGCCTGGGATGTGGATGGAGACGGCTTTGAGGAAATTGTACCCAACACTCCGGGCGGCCCGTTAATTTATTATACGCTTAAAAGAGATAAAAATAATAAAGCTACCGGTGAGTTTGTTGCAACAAAAGTGGCTGAAAAACAAGGACACGGCCTGGGGTTTGGAGATATCAACGGAGATGGACGTGGTGATTTTATTATTTCGAATGGATGGATAGAAGCCCCGGATGACAGGACGCATAAACCCTGGAAATTTCACCATGATTTCGATTTAAATGAAGACGGTAGTGTTCCAATAATTGTTGCAGATGTTAACCTGGATGGATTAAATGATCTGATAGTGGGACATGGTCATTCATACGGTCTTGATTGGTACGAACAAAAACGCGATGGGAAGAATATCAAATTTATTAAGCATTCCATTGATCCTTTTCACTCGCAATATCATACCATGGAATGGGTAGATATTGACAATGATGGTAAAATGGAACTAATTACCGGAAAGCGTTACCGTGCGCATAACGGCAACGATCCTGGGAGCAATGATCCTATGGAGTTGTGTTATTTTAAATGGAATGGAGAGTCATTTACAAAAAATATAATTAGCAGTGGCCCATTGGGAAAAGGAAAAGGGACAGGCATCTTTTTTTCTGTTACCGATTTACACAACACAGGCAGAAAAGATATTATCGTAGCAGGAAAAGACGGATTGTATGTTTTTTTTAATGAAGTGCCATAGATGATCAGCCCGGCGAACGGTTTTTTCTTTTAAATGTAGAATAATCAAATTTATTATATCACCTGTTAATTTAATAATTATTAAAAATGAGTCTATTTAAAAAGCAATCTGTATGGTTGGTATTGGTTTTTCTGGGATACATTCTTTCAGGAACTTCCTGCAAACAAAAACTTCCTGAACCAGAGAAAAAAAATGTAGATCCCAAAGTGTCAAAATTAAAATTGCCGGAGGGATTTAATGCACAGCATTTATATAGCCCCGGCGAACATGAGCAAGGATCGTGGGTAGCCATGACCTTTGACAACAAAGGACGAATGGTTGCCTGTGATCAGTATGGTAACTTGTACCGTTTAACCATTCCTGCTATTGGTGCTGACACCACCAAAGAGAAAATAAAAGTTGAAAAATTAGATCTTCAGATTGTGGGTGATACCAACAAAATTAAAATTGGTTTTGCACAAGGTTTGTTATACGCGTTTAACAGTTTGTATGTAATGGTTAATGATGAGGGTGATACCACTGTAAAAAGAAGAAGTGGGCTTTATCGTTTGCAGGATACTAACAATGACGACCAGTTTGATAAAGTTACTTTACTTAAAAGATTGGAAGGTGACGGTGAACACGGTCCGCATAGTGTTGTATTATCTCCTGATAAAAAGTCGTTGTATGTAATTGCCGGCAATTTTACCAAGATACCTAAAATGGATAATTATGAAGGTTCGGATAATTGGCAGATAGATAATATCTTACCCTTAATAAGAGATCCCAATGGCCACGACAACACTGTTAACACGCATGGCGGCTGGATAGCACACGTTGATTCAATGGGTACCAAATGGGATCTTGTGAGTTCGGGTTTTAGAAACCCTTTTGATCTTACTTTTAATGCAGCGGGCGATATGTTTACGTTTGATTCGGATATGGAATGGGATTTTGGCCTGCCCTGGTACCGCCCTATCCGTATTTGCCATGTACCAAGCGGAGGCGAATTTGGATGGCGCCCGGGAACCGATAAATGGTCTCCTTCTTTTCCGGATAACTTACCCGCTATTTTAAATGTGGGCCAAGGTTCACCCACCAGTTTTTTTAGTGGTCAGAATGCTCATTTTCCGGAAAAATATAAAAGTGCCCTATTTGCTTTTGACTGGAGTTTCGGAATTATTTATGCCGTACACCTTGATGTAGATGGCTCCTCTTATAAAGCCAAGGGAGAAGAGTTTGTTTCAGGCTCTCCGTTATCTTTAACGGATGGTTTGGTAGGGCCGGATGGTGCTCTGTATTTTCTTACTGGTGGCCGTAAACTGGAATCGAGTTTATACCGTGTTTATTATGGAGACAATAAACAAAACACAGAACCACTGGCTGAAGTACCGTTGAATGAAGAGCAAAAAATCAGGAGGAAATTAGAAGAATTTCACGGGCAGCCAAAACCAGGTGCTATCGATTTTGCATGGCCTTATTTAAAACATACAGATAGATTTATCCGTTTTGCAGCACGCGTTGCAATTGAACATCAGCCGGTAAGCCAATGGATGGAAAAAGCGTTGGCTGAAAAAGATCCCGTTACATTAACAGCAGCAATAATTGGTCTTGCCAGAAAAGGAGACTCATCAGTAAAAGACCGTGCAATAAGCGCAATAACGGGCATTAATTACAGCCAGCTTTCTGATGCACAACAACTCGATTTACTGCGTGCTTTTGAGTTGGTGTTATATCGCATGGGATTGCCGGGGACCGCTGTAAAAACGCAAATGGCCAGTTATCTTTCACCTGCCTATCCTGCAAAATCCAACGAACTAAACAGGGAGCTTAGTAAAGTATTGGTGTACATCGATGCACCGGAAGCCATACAAAAAACAATGGCTTTACTGGCCACAGCAACTGATGATACTACCAACCAGAATACGTTTACAAATTCATCAGACCTTATCCTGAGAAACCCTCAGTACGGGCTGGATATTGCGAACATGTTATCAAAAGTGCCACCCGCCCAGCAAACATTTTATGCTACCGTTTTAAGTCAGGCTAAAGAAGGATGGACACCTGAATTAAGAGAGCAATATTTTCATTGGTTTTATACCGCCTTTACTTATAAGGGTGGCCATAGTTTTATTGGCTTTGTTGATAAAGCCCGTAAAAGTGCTTTGAAAAATGTAGACAAGGCACGCTTTGCTTATTTTAATAAACTGTCTGGCGATTCGCTGGTTCAAAAGGGCGGCATTGATATTGCCAATAATCTTAAACAACCAAAGGGCCCCGATGTAGACTGGAAAATTCCCCAGGCCGATTCAGTAGCAGCAAGTGGTATAACAAACCGGGATTATGAAAACGGAAAAGCTATGTTTGCTGTATCGCTTTGTATTCAGTGCCATGCTATTAAAGGCGAGGGTGGTAATGTTGGCCCGGATCTTACACAATTGGGTACCCGTTTTTCTTATAAAGATATGCTGGAAGCCATTATTGAACCCAGTAAAACAATTTCAGACCAGTTTGGATCTACCATATTTTACCTTAAAGAGGGAGGCTCTGTATTGGGACGCTTGATTAGCCAGGATAAAGAAAATTATACAATTTCACAAAATCCTTTTGCTCCCCAGGTAACCAGGGATATCGTTAAAAAAGATGTGCTGCGTACACAAATTTCAGATGTTTCTCTTATGCTTCCAGGTTTAATAAACCGGCTAAATGCAGATGAATTAAAAGACCTGCTGGCGTATCTTAAATCTGGTGGCAATAGTCAGGATTCTATTTTTTCAAATAAAAAAGATAGCCCTAAATTAAAAAAACACTAACAGTACAGTACGATATGTACGTTGAGTTATAGAATTCTTTTTTAGTAAAATTTACTGGTGCCAATGGTTGTTAAATACAACCATTGGCATTAAACCAACTACTAATTCAGGAAGTTGAATGCCAAGTCCAATAATGATAAATTGCATACTTTATTTAAATTAAAAGAATGGCAGCACCGATGCTAAATACAAGTGCAGGCAAGCAGCAATGGCAGGATAAAATTGTTAATGCGGCCCAACTGGGCGGTATTGAAACTTCTGTAATTGATAATGGTCCGGGACGTGGAACACGTATTGCCTGGATAAATACAGGAACCGGTTTACGGTATAAAGTAGTAATAGACCGGGGAATGGATATTGCAGATGCTTTCTTTAACCAGCACAGCATTGCCTGGCTAAGTCATACAGGTATTACAAGTCCCCAACCTTATTCTAACACGGGGTTAGATTGGCTGCGAACATTTGGCGGAGGATTGATAACCACATGCGGGCTTTCGCATGTGGGCGGCCCGGAAACGGATGAACATGGCCAGCGGGGCCTGCACGGACAAATAAGTAACATAGCTGCCCAGATTGAATCTATTGTACAGCCAGATCCTTTGGCGGGTAAAATGGAAATGAGTATTACAGGAACCATGAAACAAACGCAGCTATTTGGCCCTTGTCTGGAATTAAGAAGAACAATATCAGCAACAATAGGAAAGGCCACCATTAGCATACACGATGAAGTGATTAACCGTGGTAATACACCCGCACCGCACATGCTATTGTACCATTGTAATTTTGGCTGGCCGCTTGTTGATGAAGGCACTGATATTATCTGGCAGGGACAGTGGCAACCCAGGGATAAAGATCATGTACAGATATTTAGTAATAAAAATGATTTTAGAAAATGCCCGGCACCCTTAGACAGTCATTTGGGAAACGGAGAAGAAGTAGCATTTATTGATCCCGTAATGGATGCTGCAGGATGGTGTGTTTGTGGATTGCACAATGCTAAAATTGGAATAGCGCTGGTAATACGTTTTCAAAAAATACAGTTACCCAAACTAATCAATTGGCAACATTGGGGTAAAAATGATTATGTAGTTGGGATAGAGCCTGCCAGTAATTTTCCAATTGGCCAGGCAAAAGCCAGGGAGCAAAAAGAACTCATTTTTCTTCAACCTGGCGAAACAAGAACATACGATCTGGAAATGGAAGTATTGGACAATAAAGAAAATATTGATATCTTTTTAAATGATTTAACGAAAGCAAATTAAACACCATGGAAAAATTAAGTGTAGCCCAAAAGGCAATGGCTCAGGGAAAAGGAATTTTGCGTTTAGCTCCCAACTGGGTACCCCGCTCCTTTTGTGTGCCGGGACGAAGAATTAAGTTACATCCGGATGATTACTATGTACTGGGAGGGCAACGCGGAGGTATTGACGAACGGTGGTTTTCCTCCACCACTCCTGCAAAAAATGGTCCGTTAACCGGTGAGCACGAGGGGCTAAGTTTTGTAGTGATTGGTGATGGAGACAGCGAAGAACGCATGTTGTTGAAGGACGTAGTGAGCGAACTAAAAGGAGCATTGATAGGGGCACGTTTATGGGATGAGTACAAGGGATGGCCGATGTACTCTAAATTTTTTGATAACATGGGACCACTCCCCCATCACATACACCACAATGATGAAAAGGCTGCACTCATAGGTCAGCAAGGTAAGCCGGAAGCTTATTATTTTCCACCACAATTGAATAACCATGGCGGCGATTTTCCGTATACTTTTTTCGGCATTGCTCCCGGAACTACCAAAGAACAGATAAGAGAATGTTTGGTAAATTTTACTAAAGGCGATAATAAAATAACCAATTACTCACAAGCATTTCGCCTGGAGCCGGGTACCGGTTGGGATGTACCGCCGGGAATGTTGCATGCTCCTGGCAGCATGTGTACGTATGAGCCACAAAAGGCTTCTGATGTATTTGCCATGTACCAATCGCTTGTAAACGAGGCCATCATTCCGGAAGAATTATTATGGAATGGAACTCCCGAAGATAAAAAGGGAGACTTTGATCAATTGATGGAAGTAATAGACTGGGAACTAAATGTGAATCCAAATATTCTGGAAACACGTTTTATGTTACCAAAACCTGTAAAGCCAATTGCTGAAATGCAAGCAGCAGGATATGTTGAAAACTGGGTATGTTATAAATCAACTGCATTTAGTGCGAAGGAATTAACGATAGCTCCAGGTGCCACCGTTACTATTTATGACCAGGCTGCTTATGGTTTGATCATGATGCAGGGACATGGCAAAATGGGTGTGTGGGAAATTGATACGCCTGCGCTGATACGGTATGGGCAATTGACAAACGATGAATTTTTTGTGAGTGAACAGGCGGCGACAGATGGCGTTACAATTGTAAATATGTCTGCCACAGATCCAATTGTAATGCTAAAACATTTTGGGCCGCAGAACCCTGAGATGGTATTATAAGCACGCTCATTATTGAACAGTGATAAACCCTTAAAAAAGATTCATAGTGACAGCTGGATGTAATTATTCAAAATAAATAATTAGCTACATGGAAACAGGAGTACATAAAAAACGAAATGGGGTACTTGTATTTTTAGGTGTATGCATTCTATCGGTTATTGCTTTTTTTATTTTTAATGCAGGTACTGCAAAACTTACCCTTAAAAAAGGAGCTCACATCATATTGATTGGTAATAATCTTGGTTCCAGGATGATGAACTTTGGCTATTTTGAAACAGAATTACAGCTCCGTTATCCCGATAGTTTATTGTATATCCGCAATATGTGTGATGGTGGCAATACGCCAGGATTCAGGCCTCATTCCGGCCGGCCTACACCATGGGCATTTCCGGGTGCAGAAAAATTTCAGACTGAACTCGCCAAAAGTCCCGGCACGGAAGGTTTTTTTGAATATCCCGATCAATGGATAACAAAACACAAGGCAGATGTCATTATTGCCTTCTTTGGATTTGATGAATCTTTTCAGGGCAAAGCTGGACTTGAAAACTACAAAGCAGAGTTGGATGCCTTTATCAAACACACATTGAAGCAACGCTACAACGGAGTGTCAGCTCCACAGTTGGCCATTGTTTCGCCGATAGCTTTTGAAGATCTGTCAAAGAAATTTGACCTTCCAAATGGAAAAGTAGAAAATGAAAACCTCGCGTTATATACAGAGGCGATGCAAAAGATTGCAGCTAAAAATAAGGTTCATTTTATCAACGTGTATGCACCTACAAAAGATTGGTTTGCGGATACAACTACTGACTTAACGATTGACGGTTCCCAGTTAACAGAATCCGGTTATGCCCGGTTTGCACCCTTGCTGGCAGACGGGGTTTTTGGGAAGGCAACCGCGAAGGC
>NZ_JACMOO010000376.1 GCF_014377975.1 Ferruginibacter sp. | reverse complement strand
TTAATTCAATTGCAATGCAGGCAAACGGTATGCCTGCGAATCGTACACAAATAATTCTTCAATTTCAATTGTCCAATAATTGTATAAAGAGGATTGTTCAAGATAGTGTTGCACTTCTTTTTTATCAGGCGCATTTACAATCATCCAGGAGCGTTGTGTTTCCATGCTTACCGCATAATAATCAACCACATTTTTATCTATCAGGCTGTTGATGTAAACCCTGTGCGCAGGAACCAGTTTCATAAAAGTCTCATCCATATAAAAACGGATGATAACCTGAAATTTACTAAACTTTTCGTCGTTTATATTTTCCATTCAACAATATTATTTATCCACTCTTTTTTATGAGGAGCAGTTATTTTAATGTAGTTATCTGTATACCCTTCTGCCATGCCATTTTTGTCAGGATGTTCAAATAAAACCTTTCTTGTTTCACCCACGTGCTGGCTGGTAAAATATTGCAGCTTCTGGTAACTGAGATTGCGCAATTGTTTATTTCTTTCATTACGAACGTAAACGGGCACCACATGTTGTATATCCAGCGCTGCAGTATTTGCTCTTTCCGAATAGGTAAACACGTGCAGATAACTAATATCAAGCCCATGTAAAAAATCAAAAGTTTCTTTAAAACCGGCATCTGTTTCACCTGGAAAACCAACAATAACATCCACACCAATTGCACAATGCGGCATAAGGGTTTTTATTAATCCAACACGCTCTGCATACAGTTCTTTTTTATAACGCCTTTTCATGAGTGCAAGTATTTCATTGCTTCCGCTTTGCAGGGGAATATGAAAATGTGGCATAAATTTTTTACTGTTGCTTACAAAATCGATGATTTCACTGGTTAATAAATTTGGCTCTATCGATGATATACGATAGCGTTCTATTCCATGGATTTCATCTAGTTGTTTCATCAACTCAAAAAAAGTTTCTTCATTCTTTTTGCCGCCAAAACTTCCTTTGCCAAAATCGCCTAAATTAATACCGGTTAAAACAATTTCTTTGGCACCCTGCGCTGCAATTGTTTTCACTTCAGCCAATACATTTTCAATTGGGTTGCTCCTGCTTTTTCCCCTTGCCAACGGTATGGTACAAAAAGAGCAACTATAATCGCAACCATCCTGTACTTTTAAAAAAACTCTGGTTCGGTCGTTAATAGAATGCGCCGCTGTAAATTCATTCACATCAGCAATATCGCAACTACATATTTTAGTGCTGTCGCCCTTTGTAAAATCTTTTAAATGTTGAATAATATTAAATTTTTCAGCAGCGCCTAACACAAGGTCAACACCTGGTATAGAAGCAATTTCCACAGGTTTTAACTGAGCATAGCAACCGGTAATTACCACCAGGGCTCCGGGTGCTTTTTTTTGTATTCGCCGCACCAATAACCGGCATTCCTTATCCGCATTGTTGGTAACAGAACAGGTATTAATTACATATACATCTGCAATTTCTGAAAATTCTTTTTTTACAAAACCATCATTTTCAAGTAACCTTCCAATGGAAGAGGTTTCAGAAAAATTAAGCTTGCACCCAAGGGTATATAATGCTACTGTTTTGTTCATACGCTGCAAAGATACAACATGGTGTTTTATGGATGTATTGCGGGTAGTTAGTTTGATTTTTACTTTTTCTTCAGTGCCTGCCCTTGCCGCAACGGAACAGGGCAGGCGTTGGGCGTTCCCGCTGCAGCGGTCGGGCTTTTCGCTGCAAGTCCTCACTACGCTGCGTTGCACTGTGCTTCGTTGCGGGCACTTCTGCTTCAATCCCTAACGCAGGTTGCATAAAGGGTATACCTTTTAATAAAGCATTGAATTTTATGTATCCCTAAACTTTTAAAAGATAATTATAGTGAGTAAATTGCGCCATGTTTAAAAAGTATCTTCCTTATTTTATTTTACTAGCCGCAGGTTTTTTACTTTGGTTTGTAAAAAAGCACCAGGCCAGCAGTTATCCCAAACAAAAAAATACCAATACAGAAATTGTATTACCTGCTGTACAGCCGGCAGAAAATTTTAACCGCAACGTAAAGAATATTATTTACAGCAAACATGCCCATTGCCGTATGGATTGCAGACATATTGATGAAACCGAAGTAAAAGAAATTTTAGCCACAGGGCACATCAACACTAATAAAATACAGGAAGATGAGAGAGGAAAAACCTATCCGCTGGAAGGTATAACACACGATAAACAACATGTTCGCATAGTTTTTGCTCCCAAAGAAAATAATACTGTGGAAGTAGTAACTTGCATAGACCTTGATACAGATTGGCCTTGTAATTGTAAATAGATTTCTTCACATTTAGCAGGCATAAAACAAGATATGTTTGCGCTTTAACGATTGAAAGATATCATGAAAATAAAATCTTTTCTGGCAAAGCCTTTTGCAGGTTATATATACAAGCAAATAAAAAAAAGCAGGGAAACTGCTGTGGAAGATCAGCAATCCATATTGAACGAACTGGTGAAATCAGCGGCTAAAACAGTTTTTGGAAAAGAGCATGGTTTTGAAGATATTAAAACAGCAGAGGATTTTTCCCGCCATGTTCCTATACGGGACTACGAAGAATTTAAGCCCTACATTGAAAAAATAAAAGAGGGTAAACATAATATTTTATGGAAAGGGCAGCCTATTTATTTTGCTAAAACCAGTGGTACAACCAGCGGTATAAAATACATTCCCATCACAAAAGACTCTATCCCCAACCACATCAATACAGCCCGTAATGCGCTGCTGTGTTATATGGCAGAAACAGGTAATACAAAATTTGCAGATGGTAAAATGATTTTTTTAAGTGGTTCTCCTGAGTTGGAACGCATGGGAGGCATTCCTACGGGAAGGTTAAGTGGTATCGTAAATCATCATATACCCAAATATTTGCGGGCCAACCAATTACCCAATTACGAAACCAATTGTATAGAAGAGTGGGAGGCAAAGCTGGATAAAATTGTGCTGGAAACAATTGAACAGAATATGACATTGATCAGCGGCATACCACCATGGATGCAAATGTATTTTGACAGACTTGCTGAAAAGAGCGGTAAAAAAATTGGCGAACTATTTCCAAACTTGAGTGTGATGGTGCAGGGCGGTGTTAATTTTGAGCCTTACAAGGCAAAACTGAACGAAAGTATTGGCCGCAAAATAGATTGTATAGAACTGTATCCCGCCAGCGAAGGTTTCTTCGCCTTCCAGGATTCGCAGGAAGCAGAAGGATTGTTATTAAATACAGACAGCGGAATATTTTTTGAGTTTGTACCTGCAGGAGAAATATTTAACCAAAACCCTGTCAGGCTTACATTAAAAGATGTTAAAGTTGGAGAGAATTATGCCCTTATTATCAGCAACAATGCTGGTTTGTGGGCTTATAATATCGGTGACACTATTAAGTTTATAAGTACAAGTCCTTACAGGATATTGGTTACGGGAAGAACGAAACATTTTATTTCTGCCTTTGGCGAACATGTAATTGGCGAAGAAGTTGAAGCGGCGCTGATGCAGGCGGCCAATGAAGAAAAGATACACATCACTGAATTTACAGTAGCGCCAATGATAGCACAAAACGGCGGTAAAAGTTTTCATGAATGGTTTGTTGAATTCGAAAATACCCCCACAGACCTTGCGGCGTTTGCTAAAAAGGTAGACGATAACCTGCGCACCAAAAATGTGTACTACGATGATCTGGTAGGAGGAAATATTTTACAGCAGTTAAAAATAGCTCGGGTTAAAAAGAATGGGTTTATAGATTATATGAAAAGTGTCGGCAAATTAGGTGGACAAAATAAAGTTCCGAGGTTGAGTAACGACAGACAGATAGCCGCCGAATTACAGACATTTGTTATTGATGGCAGCGTCGCATTTGATGACCATTCGGTTATACAACTGTAATAAACAATTATCAAGCTAATTGGCACACTAGTAAAATTCTTATAAATTTTAGCATGTTCGTTTTACAAAATGTTATACATTTGCATCTTCTGATTAACAAAATCAAAAAGTGAAAAGTTACCTTTTATCATATTACGCTTACAATCATTCAACTGAAATAGTTTTTTCAGCAATGAATGCATTTGTTACAAGTCCCCGACGTAATCCTGGTTGCTGATAGGCCGAGCAATTAAAACCTGCCCCTGTCAGTGAAAAAATCTCCAAAAACAGGTTCTTACAAATTTCTTATTTTACACAACAGTTCAATTTTACACAATTGGAAACGAATAACATCATAGTTAGGGTTGCCACTTTTAGCGATAGCCATTATGCAACAACCATTACAGAAGAAATGGCTTCGTCCGCACAGGCAAGAGGCACAGGCATAGCCAAACGATCTCCTGAATACATCGAAAAAAAAATGAATGAAGGTAAGGCTGTTATTGCAGTAACTACCGATGGCTCCTGGGTTGGCTTTTGTTATATTGAAGCCTGGGGGCATGATCAGTTTGTTGCCAACAGTGGTTTGATAGTAGCACCTGCATTTAGAAAAAGCGGGGTTGCCAAACAAATAAAAAGAAGAATATTTGACCTTAGTAAGGAAAGGTATCCCACCTCAAAAATATTTGGTTTAACTACCGGACTGGCAGTAATGAAAATAAACAGCGACCTGGGGTATGAGCCGGTTACCTATTCTGAATTAACAGATGATGAGGAGTTTTGGGCAGGCTGTAAAAGTTGCGTGAACTTTGATATACTGATGAGTAAGGAAAGAAAAAACTGTATGTGTACAGCAATGCTCTACGATCCTGCTGATCATTATGAACCCGAAGAAACCAAAGAAGATTTTAAACAGCATTCTAAATTATACGAACGTTTTATGCATGTTAAGCAAAGCCGTTTATTAAAGTTGTTAAAGAAAAAAGATGGCGGCGGAAGTTTACCAAAATCTTTATTGAAGTATTTTAATTTGTTATAAATAAATTATAAGTTGATGGATTATA
>NZ_JACMOO010000375.1 GCF_014377975.1 Ferruginibacter sp. | reverse complement strand
GAAAATACCATTATCGAATTTAGTACCGATGTAAAGGTGGAAGGCAAGAACCTCGCTGCAGGAAAGTATGGATTTTTTATTGCCGTGGGCAAAGAGGAATCCATATTGATATTTTCAAAAACCAGCACTTCATGGGGAAGTTTTTTTTATGATGATAAAGAAGATGCACTAAGGGTTACAGTGAAGCAGAAAACAAGTGACCAGTCTATTGAATGGTTAAGGTATGAATTTATGAACCAATCTGGCAGCGGTGCTACTATCGCTTTGTTGTGGGAAAAATGGATATTTCCATTTACAGTTGAAACAGACCTTAATAAAAACCAGGCAGATCTTTTTAGAAATGAATTAAAAAGTAACAAAGGTTTTGACTGGAAGACCTGGGCGCAGGCAGCCGAGTGGAGTGCTGATAATAATACCAATCTTGAGGAAGGATTGCAGTGGGTCGAATATGCCATTAGCGGACAGTATATTGGTGAAAAGAATTTCAGGACACTATCTGATAAAGCAAGAATATTAAACATGATGGGTAAAACTGTGGAAGCGGATGCATTTGCGAAAGAGGCCAATACTTATGGCAATATGAACGATATTCATGGCTATGCCCGTCAGCTGATGAAAGCAAAAAAAAGCAAAGAAGCCGCCGCATTATTCAAAGCAAATTATAAAAAATACCCCAACCAGTTTACCACCAATATTGGGATGGTATGGGCTTTAAGCAGCGAACAAAATGATAAGGAAGCATTAAAATATGCCAATGCAGCATTTGCCCAGGCATCGGATGCTGCTAATAAAACGGAGGTAGAAGGCATTATTGTACAGCTTAAAGCGGGTAAGGACGTTAATTAATTAATAATTGATAATTAATAATTAATAATTTTTTCGGGTTCTGGATTTCGGGAAATAAGAAGATCATTAAAACACATCATAACATAAATGTAAAATCCCAGTTGTAAAACTGGGATTTTTAATGAAGTTCTTATAACCGATATTTTCTATTTTCTATTTCATATTTCATAACTCATATTTCATAACTCATATTTCATAACTCATATTTCATAACTCATAATTCATATTTCATATTAAAATTCTAAAGTATCACCCTTAGCAACAATGCAAACCCTACATCTTTTTTAGGATTATCTTGTATCGTTACAATGTGCAAGCCTGCCGGCGTCCATACTTTAAAAATATCTCCTTTTTTATGAGCAGCAATCGCTTCATCTAATTGAGGTAACATGGCACCCCTTACAAACCAGCCGAGGTCGCCACCTTTGGAAGATGAGCCCCTGTCTGCACTGTAAGTACTGGCCATTGCTGCAAAAGTACTTTTACCGGATTTAATTTTATTGATGATGGTAACGGATAAAGAATCAGCAAAATTCTTTTTAAATAATGAGGTATCTAATAAAATATGGCTTACATGATAATAGGTGTTGGGTACTTTACCCAATACCTTAATGAGGTAGTTAGCGCCTTTCCATGGCCCGTATACTTTGCCGATCTTTCCCTTGTAAGCAAGACTGTCAGCCAATCCTGTAAAAGAGGTACTGCTCATTACTGATATCGTATCTATTTTGTATTTTTTCTTTAAACGGTATTTTACGTATCCAATTGGGTCGTGCGTGGTATCCAGCACTTTTTTCATTTCAGCAACCGTTTGGCCAAAAACGCCTACGCACACGTTAATTAATAGAGCAGCAATAATAAATTTTTTCACAGAGATATTTTATGATTTTAATTTTTTAATAACCGACTTTACCTGTTTTTTAAATTCATCCAGCTTACCGGTTTGCTGCTGGATAAAAGAATTGTCTTCTAAACTTCCCACCACTTTATTCATTTCTTCCCTGGTGTCGTATACCATTTTTCTAAATGGATTACTGTAATCTTTTGCCCGTGATTCATAAATTTCTTTGCACATCCAGCTTTTTGTTTCCACTGCTTTCTGTAACAAATCGATAAAAAAGTCAGCCGTAAACTGCCGCGGTGTAATGGATAGTATTTCCAGCAAAGAAGTATAGGCGTGGTATAATTTATCTTTCAGATAGTTTTCGCCCTGGTTTATGTAATACGCATGCACTTCTTCCCAGCTTTTTATTTTACCGCTTTTGATATTTCTTTTTAATGCCTCCACTTCGCCCTGCTGCATTAACTGCCCGCCAATATTAAGCCATTGGCTGCGCTGTATTTTTGCCGACAGTGTTTTTTTTAATGCGTCGAAGCTGCTGAATTTATTATTAACGAAATGATGCAGCAGTTGCATCGTTCCATAATAGCGTATCAGTTCAGCAAACAAAGTAACAGCTTGCGGCACTTTAATTATTTCTGTTGCCCTGGAGGTGTTTTCAAATCCGCTGGTTTCAGCAATGCCTTCTTCATTTGGTTCAAGGGTGTTTAATAACTTCAGTGCATCAAACAATTCATTGATGGTATCCGGCGCTAAATAATCATATTCCAGCTGCTGAATTTTATCGGTTCGCCTGTCACGATCGGCATATTTCCAGGCGTTGCGTTCCAATGCATACATGTTGTACATAAACCAATAGCCAGGCATTATTACAAGTGTATCCCTGGCAACATCATTGCTCACCAAACTAAAAGGAATCGGTATATTCAGCTCGGCCGGAAAATCGCCTTTTGCCAGAATAATAAAGGATGCGAATTTTGAATTGTGTTTAAGACTAACACACAAACCCGGCCAAAACCCACGCCCTGCAATGATTTCGCCATCGGGGCTGCGGCTGTTGTGGTTACTGCCGATGGTTGCGCCGGCGGCCATATTGCTTTGCCCCATCAGCAACGAAGCGCATAAAAAAGAGTTATTATGGTGCTGCTCATGTGCCGGAAATATAAGGGAGTTTAAAACCTCGCAACAGCTAATGGTAGAGTTGTTACCCAGATAGGAGTTCAATAATCTTGCCCCATATTTTAATTGCGAGTGACTTGCCATTACAAAACGTACTGCCTTTACACCGTAAAATATCCTGCATCCATATCCTACAATTCCATTTACCATTTCGCAACCTTCTCCTATTTGCGAAGTACGCTCTGCATCACTGTTGATGGTAAGGTTTTTTAACTTATTTGCACCTTTCAGATAAGCATCTGTACCAATCAAAACATCTTTTAAAATCCGGCAGTTTTTTATAACAGTTCTGTCGCCAATTTTTCCATAGTATCCCCTGCGGCTATCAAATTTTTGAAGTGTAAATTCTTTAAACTTATCTAGTAAAATCTCATCGGTTCTGTACTTGCTCCACAGGTAGGCATCACCTGGCAACATTCCATCAAAAGGCAATACTTTTCTTCCCCCGTTTTCATTACACAATTCCATCCAAACCCTCGTATCTTCTTCTTCTCCTTCTGTAATAATACCATTTCCAAATTTAGCTTTTTCGGTAGCTGCAATTTCATTTACGTTGGCAATCATTACTTCGTTGCCAATAATATAGTGACTTAAATAATTCACATTGTCAATGCAGATATTATCGCCAAAATCACAACTGATAATGGTACTGTTATACAACCCTACGGGCATGCGCAGGTTATGAAATTCAAGGTATAAAGGCTGCAGGTTTCCTATCCGTACCAAGCCATAAAACTTACAGTTTTTTACCAGCTCTGCATTAAAAAAAGAAGAAACAAAAATAAGATCCCAGTTATCAGAAGTGTTGCGGTTGTGTACCAGCACTTCAATTTCCTGCGAGGTTAATTTCCGGTAAACAGTATTGCCGGTATTTTGACTATTGCGCAGATAATATTCATCCTTTCCCTCCGGAATGTATTTTTCTTCTACAAAATTATAACCCAGTTTATTTACCGGATGTTTCTTAATTATGTTCATAAATTAATTCACAATTAATAATTGATAATTTTTTCAATTGCACGTACGCTGAACTTTCTTTTGGCTTTTGATCATTTCAAAATATTACTACGAACCGTTGGAACAATCGCAGTATCAATTATCCATTAAAAAGTTATCTGTTGTTATTCTACGGTTACGCTTTTTGCCAGATTTCTTGGTTTATCAACATCTACACCTTTGGCAATACCCACGTAATACGATAACAACTGAAGTGGGATAACACTAAGCATCGGTGCCATAATTTCATCAGCCAGCGGTACAAAAAATACCTCATCTGCCAGGCCTGGAATAACATCATCACCTTCAGAAATGATGGCGATTACTTTTCCCCTTCTTGCTTTTATTTCCTGTATGTTGCTCACAATTTTTTCGTGGTAACTATCTTTGGTGGCTACAAAAACTACCGGTAAAGTTTCTGTTACCAGGGCAATCGGACCGTGTTTCATTTCTGCAGCCGGATAGCCTTCTGCATGTATATAACTTATTTCTTTCAGCTTTAAAGCGCCTTCCAGGGCAATCGGAAAATTGTATCCACGGCCTAAAAATAAAGCATCTGCAGCACCTTTATATTTTTCAGCAATAGCTTTTATAGCATCTGCACTTTTTAAAATGGCTTCTACTTTTTCGGGGATGGCATCCAGTTCAAATAACAATTTGCTGTACCGTTCATTTGAAATGGTTCCTTTTTCTTTCGCAATTTTTAATGCCATCATGGTGAGTACCGCCAACTGGCCGGTAAAAGCTTTTGTACTGGCTACACCAATTTCCGGCCCGGCGTGTGTATAGGCGCCACCATGGCTTAACCTGGCAATGGAAGAACCCACCGCATTCACAATACCAAAAATAATTGCACCCTGTTCTTTGGCTTTTTCAATAGCCACAAGGGTATCGGCTGTTTCGCCGCTTTGCGATATGGCAATAATAATATCCCCCTTATTTACAATAGGATTACGGTAACGGAATTCAGATGCATATTCCACCTCAACCGGTATGCGGCACAATTCTTCAATAACATATTCTGCTACCAGACCCGCATGCCAGCTTGTACCGCAGGCAACAATAATAATGCGTTGCGCTGTTTTAAATGCTTCAATATTATTTTCTACACCACTCATGGTAATGGTACCGGCGCTGGCGTCTAAACGTCCCCGCAAGCAGTCATGAATGGTGCTGGGTTGTTCAAAAATTTCCTTCAGCATAAAATGATCGTACCCGCCCATTTCTATAGCGGCCAGGTCCATATCAAGCTTGGTAACAAAAGGTGTAATTTTTTCATTTCCTAAATTTTTAAGAATCAGTTCATCGGGTTTTACAATCGCCAGTTCATAATCATTTACATACACTACCTCTTTGGTATATTCCAGCATGGGCGAGGCATCGCTGCCTAAAAAATGTTCGCCCTTACCCACACCAATTACCAGTGGACTACCTTTTCTGGCGGCTATAATGGTACCTGGGTCATCTTCGTTTATCAGTAAAATGCAATAGGCGCCGGTTACTCTTTTCAACGCAATGCGGATGGCTTCCTCCAAACCGCAATTGTTATTTTCTTTAATGTCTTCAATAAAATTCAACAGTACTTCTGTATCGGTATCACTGGTAAAGTGGTATCCTTTATTAACAAGGTCTTTTTTCAGTTGCACATAGTTTTCAATAATACCATTGTGTATCATGGCTAACTTACCGCTTTTAGAGGTATGCGGATGGGCGTTCCTATCGTTCGGTTCACCGTGGGTGGCCCACCGTGTATGCCCGATCCCCGTATGCGAATGCAG
>NZ_JACMOO010000374.1 GCF_014377975.1 Ferruginibacter sp. | reverse complement strand
TTATTTAATACTAAAAGCCGCGGACAGGCCCGTATGCCGGTTGATAGCCGCAGCCGGTATGGAGATGCAAAAAGTGGTTTTAACGGTGGCGATAATATCAGTAATGTGCAGTTAAACGATGCCAGGGCAGACTATATTATTAACGACACAAGAATGCAGATACGTTTAACGAAGCCAATGAAAGGCAACGGCGAATCTGTAAAAATAAAAATGGATTTTTCATTTATTTTACCGGAATATGGTGCAGACCGCTGTGGTATTTTAAATACAAAAAACGGCGATATTTTTACAGTAGGGCAATGGTATCCGCGGATGTGTGTGTTTGATGAAGTGCAGGGATGGAACACATTGCCTTACCTGGGACCCAGCGAATTTTACTTGGAGTATGGCGATTTTGATTTTACCATTACTGTACCAGCCACACACATTGTGGTAGCAAGCGGCGAATTACAAAATGCAGCAGAGGTATTAACACCTGCACAAAACAACCGGTATGAAATTGCGAAAAAGAGTGATAAAACTGTAATGATCCGTACCGAAAAAGAAGTAACCGATCCTTCATCACGGCCAAAAGGAAATACATTGAGCTGGCATTATAAAATTACCAACGCAAGGGATGTTTCCTGGGCTTCGTCCAAAGCGTTTATCTGGGATGCGGCAAAGATTAATTTACCCAGTGGTAAAACTTCCCTTGCTATGAGCGTTTATCCTGTGGAAAGCAGTGGTGAAAAAGCCTGGGGAAGGGCAACGGAATACACAAAAAAAAGTATTGAAAATTACAGCAAAAGATGGTTTGAATTTCCTTATCCTGCAGCTTCCAATGTGGCCAGCAATGTAGGCGGAATGGAATATCCAGGCATTGTTTTTTGCGGATGGAAAGCTACCGAAGACGGATTGTTTGGTGTTACCGATCATGAGCTTGGGCATACATGGTTTCCAATGATTGTTGGCAGTAACGAACGTAAATACGGTTGGATGGATGAAGGTTTTAATACTTTTATCAATTCAATTTCGCACGAGGATTTTAATAAAGGAGAATACAAGGAAGAGCCTAAAAATATGGAGCAGATGGCACAGTATATGTTTGGCCCAAACAGTGAAGCCATTTTAACTACGCCGGATGCTATGAAAGAAGTTAATATTGGTACAGCACTGTATTTTAAACCTGGTTATGGATTGGAATTATTGCGCAATGAAATTTTAGGTGCTGACAGATTTGATTATGCCTTTAAATTGTACATACAACGCTGGGCCTTTAAACACCCAACGCCATGGGATTTTTTTAGAACAATGGATAATGCGGCAGGAGAGGATCTTAGCTGGTTTTGGAAAGGTTGGTTTATAGAAAATTACCGGCTCGACCAGGCTATAGAATCTGTTAAATATGAAGGAGATAATGAGGCAAACGGAGCAATTGTAACAATTGCTAATTTAGACCAGATGGCTATGCCGGTGACTATAGCCTATGAAACAGTGAGTGGTAAAAAAGACATTATTAAACTACCGGTAGAAGTATGGAATAATACAAATGTCTGGAAAGTAAAATTACCCACAACAGAAAAATTAGTAAGTGTGGTGATAGATCCTAAAAAAGTTTTTCCGGATATGAACTTTGCAAATAATAGCTGGAAAACAAATTAATTATAAAAGCCGCAAAATAACTTGCGGCTTTTTTGTGCAATTAATTTTTTAATCTGAATTTTAAAAAATAAAACTTATTGTATGCGCCACCATCTTTTTAGTATCACTATCTGTAGTTTACTTTTTTTCTGTTGTAATCACCATCCATCAGCAACCAATGCTGCTACTAATTCTTCAGATATAAACTTTAATGATTTGCAAACAAGATTTTTGGATGCTTACTGGAAAGAAAATCCTTCAGCAGCTATTGCTGCCGGTTATGGAAAATATTATGAGCGGCTTGTAATACCCGACAGTGCAGCATTTGCAGCTACTGTAGCTTTTTCAAAAGCATGGCTTGATACATTGCAGCATGTTGGATACAACCAGCTTTCGGATGATAACAAGATTAATTATGCCATTGTGCAAAACCAGTTACAAAGTGCTATTTGGTATACAGATACTTTTAAAATTCAGCAATGGAATCCTTCGGATTATAATTTGGGTGGCGAATGTTATAATATCCTTACACAAAATTATGCACCATTAACCCAGCGTTTAATAATTCTTGGCAACCACCTGAAACATGCAGATGACTATTACCGGGCTGCATTAAATATACTCAACAAACCTACCAAAGAATACACGGCTCTGGCCATACAGCAAAATAAGGGAAGCCTTGATCTGTTTGGAAAAGACCTTACGGATTCAATTAAAAAAGCATCGTTGAGCCAGACTGAAAAAGACACATTACAACAACACATTGAACTTACCACAAAAGCGATAAAAAATTATATTGCAGCACTGGAAGGTTTGATGGCCGATAAAAAATATAGCTTCCGTGATTTTAGAATTGGCAAAGAATTATTCAGACAGAAATTTAAATATGACCTGGTGACTGACTATGAGCCCGGGGAAATTTTTGCAAAAGCATCTGCAGCAAAAAAATATTACCATAAAGAAATGTTCTCCATAGCAACATCACTATGGCCAAAATATTGCAAGGGCATTGTAAAGCCCGCTGATACATTGATGCTCATTAAAAACGTATTGGATAAAATGGCTCTGCACAATGCTGATCCTAAAAAGGTGGTGACTGTTGCAACCCAACTTGTGCAGCAGTTACAGCAATTTATTATCCGTAAAAACTTATTCAATTACGATACTTCGTATCCATTGAAAGTGCGCATTATGCCTGCTTTTATGGGCGGTGTTGCATTGGCCAATGCAGAGTTTACGCCCCCTTATTTAAAGTCTGGTATAACCTACTACAATGTTTCAGATGTATCTGCCATGCCTGCAGCCGAAGCAGAGAGTACCTTGCGGGAATACAATGATTTTTCACTACAGTTTCTGTCCATGCATGAAGCAATGCCGGGCCATTGTTTACAGGGCGTTTACAGTAATAAACAATCGGGTGGCAGTATGGTAAAAGCTGTTTTTCAAAACGGCGCCATGATTGAAGGCTGGGCAGTATATTGCGAGCAGATGATGATGGAAAATGGCTGGGGAAATGGTGCGCCCGAATTATGGTTAACCCTTTATAAATGGCGGCTTCGGGAACTGGGTAATGTACTGGTAGATTATGGTCTGCAATGTTTGCACTATAGCGAAAAAGATGTCACAAATTTATTGAAAAAGGAAACCTTTCAGGAAGACGCACAGATATCAGAAAAGTACCACCGGGCCACTGTTTCGCAGGTTCAATTGTGTTCTTATTTTACGGGTGCTGAAGATATTCTTTCGCTGCGAAATGCCTTTAAAATAAAAAAAGGAAATAGCTATCAACTTAAAAATTTTCATGAACAGTTTTTAAGTTATGGCAGCTCGCCGGTTAAGTATATCAGGGAGATGATGCTGAAGTAAAGGGCAGATCATTTTTAAGCTCCCTTAAAGTTATAAGCTATGTCTGCCTGTAGCAAAAATCAGACAACCTCCTTTGTTTTCCACCTGCCGCTTTTCAAAAAACTAAAAGAAAGTATAAAGATAACGGACCAGTAAATTAATTCATTGCTCCATGCAATTGTAAGGTTGATGTAATGCACTTTCATAAATATCCAGGTGTAAATTAAGTAACCGGTGATGGCAATTATCTCAATCATTAAATTAATGGTGGTTTTTCCGGTACCGGTAACGCCATTTAGCCAGATGTTGGCAATGCTCATCAGTAACAAGCCACAACTTACCATTCTTATAACCGGTATACCTTCAGCTACAAATTCTTTTCCCTGGCCAAATAAACTAAAAAATAAAGCCGGAAAAATATTGATGAGCAAACACATAAGTACGCACAATGCAAAGCTCCACATCATAATCCGTTTAATGGCGTCCAGTACTTTGTCTTCTCTTTTTTGGCCCATTAAATTACTAACCATTACATTACAGGTGCCCGCAAAAGCCCAAACAAATACACC
>NZ_JACMOO010000068.1 GCF_014377975.1 Ferruginibacter sp. | reverse complement strand
CCACCAAAAATCTGTACAGCATCTGTACTTACTTTCACGGCTATTTCACTGGCGTAATATTTTGCCATTGCCGCTTCTTTGGTCATGGGCAGCCCTTTTGTTTTTAAATCGCAGGCCTGGTTTATGAGTAAGTCTGCCGCTGCAATTTCTGTTGCCATATCGGCCAGTTTAAAACTAATACCCTGGAAATTTCCAATGGGTTGATCAAACTGATGGCGTTCTTTGGCATATTGTACCGATGCTTCGTAAGCACCTTTGGCAATCCCAACACTTAGTGCTGCTATAGAAATTCTTCCGCCGTCCAATACTTTCATAGCTTGTTTAAAACCATCGCCCACTTCTCCCATTCTGTTTGTATCGGGCACACGGCAATTATCAAAAATCATTTCAGTAGTTTCACTGGCACGCATGCCCAATTTGTTTTCTTTTTTACCGGCACTAAATCCCGGTGTGCCCCGTTCTACTATAAAAGAAGTGGAATTATCCTTTGTTCTTGATTCGCCGGTACGGCAAATAACCACGGCAATATCACCACTTTTACCATGTGTAATCCAGTTTTTAGTGCCGTTAATTACCCAGTGGTCGCCGTCTTTTACAGCCGTGGTTTTCATGTTGCCTGCGTCGCTGCCGGTATTAGGTTCTGTTAATCCCCAGGCGCCCAACTTTTCGCAGGTTGCTAAATCGGGCAGGTATTTTTTGCGTTGTTCTTCGTTACCGAATGCCAATATATGACCTGTACAAAGTGAATTGTGCGCTGCTACCGAAAGACCAATTGCACCACAAACCTTTGCAATCTCCTGTATAATTACGTTGTACTCGAAATAGCTTAATCCGGCACCACCATATTTTTCAGGCACTAAAACACCCATCATTCCCAGCTTACCCATGGCTTTAAAAACAGGTAATGGAAATTCCTGCGCCTCGTCCCATTGCATTAAATGCGGCTTTATATATTGCTGCGCAAAATCCCTTGCAGTATGCGCTACCTGCTCTGTTAATTCACTTTGCTTAAAATTCATTGTGTACGTTTATTGGTAACTACAAATCTATGCAATTCAAAATACTAACGGTTGTTAGTGTTTAAGCTGATAATCAAATAAATTTGTTTTTTGTCGCCTGTTAGTTAAATAAGCGGTTTACAAGGTTAAATAGGGAAGCATTTTGTTGTAGACATCATCTGTAATCAACACTATTTTTTTAAGATCGGAAACAGCGGCATAGTTGCCATGCTGGCTGCGGTATTGTACGATGGCATTTGCAATGGCATACCGTAGATAAGGGTGTAATTTTAAATCATCGGCAGTTGCTGAATTTATACTGAGTTGCTTTACAACCGGGTTACCCAACTGAAGCTTCGGTTTTATTTTTTGAAAGGTTGAATCAGCAAGACCAAAGGTTTCGGCTACCTGCTCTATTTTATAAAACCCGCCCAGTTTGTCTCTAAAACTAATAATGCGTTGCGAAAGTTTGCTCCCAATACCAGGCAATGCAATAAATGCTGATGTGTCTGCAACATTTATATCTATTAATTGGGGAATGTAGGTTTTTTTTTCAACTATGGGTTTACTATAATTGTTTGTTGAATAATTAGCTGCTGCACTGGCCTTCTCTATTTGAACAAATGGGATCAATCTTTCCTTATCAGCTCCACTTAATCCCCAGATTTTTCCCAAATCTTCCGGCTTGTAAAATTTGCCACCTTTCGATATATATTTTTGAATGGTTATTATTGCTTTTTCTCTTACGCCCAGTTTCTTCCAGCCTGCTGCATCCAAAGTGTTTGGGTTGAAATAAAAAAGTATCCCTTTAAATTTTTCTTCCCGGGTAAATTTTCTATCCCCCGGTTCATATAAAGGCGAGTGGCCGTCATTGAAAGCTGCTCGTTGATCAGTGAAAGATGAATCGACCTGCTTCGTTTTTAAGGTTGCAATTTCTTTTTCAAACGAGGCAGTGTTGGTGGATAGAGGTTTTATAAAAAACGGAAATATAAAAGGAAGCAGGCATATACCCACAATCAGCAGGAGTAACGCCAGGGTTCCATTTCGTTGCTTTTTG
>NZ_JACMOO010000373.1 GCF_014377975.1 Ferruginibacter sp. | reverse complement strand
TGAAATGAATGAAAAGTACTTTAATTTTTTAAAAGATGTACGGCAAGAGTTCTAACATTGCGGAGTGGTTCGTGAGGACACGAACCACGGTTGAGGCTGAGTTTTTATGAAATGAATGAAAAGTACCTTAATTTTTAAAAAGATGTACGGCAAGAGTTCTAACATTGCGGAGTGGTTCGTGAGGACACGAACCACGGCTGAGGCTGAGTTTTTATGAAATGAATGAAAAGCACTTTGATTTTTTAAAAGATGTACGGGAAGAGTTCTAACATTGCGGAGTGGTTCGTGAGGACACGAACCACGGCTGAGTGGGAATCTTATTATTCTTCTGCCAGTTTTTATGAAATGAATGAAAAGCACTTTGATTTTTTAAAAGATGTACGGGAAGAGTTCTAACATTTTGGAGTGGTTCGTGAGGACACGAACCATGGCTGAGTTCGTGAGGACACGGACCACGGCTGAGGGGACACAATCCATCGCTGAGAATGGTTCGTTCGACACTAACCACGGCGGAGGAAATCAGAAGAAAAATTGTTGAACCTGCACGATATGAATGCCCTGCTAAATAAATTATTTAAGGTAGAGGAGTGAGACTGAAACGGAATTTACCATAAGCATCTTTCCTCAACCAAACTTTTTCTTTCCCATACCTAATGCCAACATTACCATTACAGATAGGGCAATTAAAATACCATAGCTGAGCCCTAGGTTAAACTCATCTTTTGCATGTATAAAGAAAATGATACCGGAGCTGCAAACGGAAATAACAATATAACTCATGCCGCCAGAGAGGCCACTGGCAATACCACCATTTTTTGGGAAACGGGCCAGGCAGTAAGTGAAAAAATTATTAAAAGTATAACCTGCCGCCAACTGAATAATAAATGCAAATGACAAAAGCGTGTACAGGTTGCTAATATACCAGCTGCTGATGAGCATGGTAATTACAAACAATACCTGCAATGTAATATTTACCACCATTCTTTTAAAGAAAGGACGGGTAATAGTGGCCTTGCCAAAAAAGCCACCAAGCATCCACGCAATGCCCAGAAATAAAGAACTGTAACCGGCTACAATAGGAGAGAGTTTCAGCGTATGTTCTATAATAAATGGCCCCGTCATGTTGAACATGATTACCATACAATAAGCCAGGCCACACATTACTAGACCGAGAGTAAAGTCGGACGTTTTTACCATTGTCAAATATACTCTTGCAATGCTCCTCATTTTAAAAGGATAAAAATGCGGCAGCGTTTCAGCACTGTATATAAACTCCGGCACCAACAGCAAAACAGCAAAGCCCGCTAAAAAATAAAAATTGGATTGCCAGCCAAATGATTGTTCCAGGTAACCGCCAATAAATGGTGCAACGATGGGTCCGGTACTCCAGATAATGGAAAAGAGACTTAAATAATGTTTTAATTTATCACCGGTAAACAGGTCGATAAAATATGCCCGCTTGCCAACAACTACAGTTCCTACGGTGATGCCGTGCAAAATGCGCATGGCGTAAATAATATAGATGTTGCTTGTGTTGGCAATTACTATACAGGATGCGGCAAAGACCACCAGGCAAAGCATACTGATACGATATCTGCCAAAACTATCCAGCACACTGCCGATAAATAATTGTGTAATACCGTAGCTTACTAAAAAAAGTGTAAGCGTTAACTGCACTTGTATATTGCTAACATGTAGTGTTCCTGCCATGTTGGGTAGCGACGGCAGGTAAATATCTGTTGCAAAGCCAGACAAAGGCAATAAAGCCATGGCAAGAAAATTGGCCATGCCCCGATTGCTGTTTGTTGCTAAAGAAATTCCTCTTGACATACCTGCTTTGTAAAAATAATTTGCGAAGGTAATACTGCAATATTTGCAAACAGTAGCAAATGAAGATTTGAGTTTGCGTAAAACGGAAAAAATAAGTTTCAACAGTGGATTTTATTTATCCGTCATAACCCCCACAAACAAAAGTATCCATTTAGAATATGGGCTGCAATGCTGCTGAATTATTAAAATATGCAATCGATGCCCACAATAGAAAGTATGAATTTTGGCAAAGAGATTCATTGGCTGTAAATCTTTACAGCAGGCATGTGATGCATCAAAAACTAAACTACATTCATTTCAATCCGTTGGTTATTCACTGCAACCTTGCCAGCAATCCGTGGGTGTATTACTATTCTTCTGCCCGTTTTTATGAACTGAAAGAAAAAAATTTTAATTTTTTAAAAGATGTTCGGGAAGAGTGTTAACATTGTAGAGTGGGTCGTGAGGACACGAACCACGGCTGAGGTATTTCGTGAAGACACGAACCAAGGCTGAGAAATTCACGGCTGAAATAATCAAACAGAAACGCCTGAAAAATAACAATATGAAAAAACTACTACTTCTTTCTTCCTTTTTGACGGTCTTGTTTTTGGCGCCTACGAAGTCACAAACTGCAATTGAAATGGTTACAGACTCATCCACTTTTGTTAATCCATTGAAGGTGCAATTCGGTGATCCTTACGTGTTGCACACCGCGGGTATGTACTATATGTATGGCACTGGCGGCGGAGCGAATCATGGGTTTGCGGCTTGTTCTTCAAAAGACCTGGTACACTGGAAGCAGGAAGGCCAGGTATTTTTTAGCAACAATAAAAATGGCTGGAGCGATACTACTGCTAAATGGGAGGGTGCATACTGGGCGCCGGAAGTGTACGAGGTAAAAGGAAAATTCTACCTTTTTTATAGCGCACAATGGAAGGTAAATCCAGGCCATGAAGAAGAAAATTTTCGTATTGGTGTGGCTGTGGCAGATCAACCAACAGGGCCTTTTATTGATTTGAATACCCGCCCGGTTTTTGATCCCGGATATCCCACTATTGATGCCGACGTTTTTTTTGACACCAATGGTAAATGCTATTTGTACTACTCCCGGGTGGCTTACAAACATCCTGTAGAAAGCGAAGTGGCTGCATTGGCCAGAAAAAAAGGATGGTACAACGAAATTGAAGAAAGTTGGGTATATGGCGTTGAACTTAAACCAGATTTTCTAGGCGTAATTGGCCAGCCGAAATTAATGCTGCGGCCTCCCGTAAGTCTGAGCGACAAGCAATCAGAATGGGAAAGCAGGTCTGTTACTGAGCACGAAGTAAATCGCCGCTGGACGGAAGGCTCGGTAACATTTAAAAAAGACGGCATCTATTACATGATGTATTCTGCCAATTATTTTGGCGGTCAGTATTATGCCATCGGTTATGCCACGGCTACTGCTCCTTTGGGACCTTATAAAAAAGCAGCCAATAACCCGGTGCTGCAAAAAAATACGGATAAGGGTGGCGTGGTTTCCGGCACGGGGCACAATAGCATTGCCTACTCACCCGATGGTAAAGAAATGTTTTGTGTGTATCACGGAAGAACTGCTGCTACCGGTGATGAAAGGGTTGTTTTTATTGACCGTATGAAGGTGAAGGATGGCATAATAACCATTGCGGGACCAACCACCACCACCCAAAAACTTCCTTCTGGCGTAACAGCAACTTCCAGCAATAAATGACATTCTGCAAGGAATTAACCAAAATATTATGGTTTAATAAGCGAAGCCGATATTTGGCTGAAAACCCTTTACTAAAGTCATGCCTCAGGAAAATATAATTTGCTTTTACCTAAAGACTATCCTTAGCAATAACACTCCAGTCATCTCTACCATGGCCCTTGGCTATCCATTGATCCATTACCTTTGCAATACCAGGTACAACGGTAAGGGTTGTCGATGCCTCGGTTGCTGCATCCATCATTAGTCCTGCATCTTTGCGTGCCATATTCAATTCCCAGGAGGGTTCGTTGAACGTTGCTTCCGTTATCTTCTTTAATCGTGCAGGAACCGCCGCGCCAGGGTTCCAGGTATTGAACAACGTAAGCAGATCAGATGGAGCGATGCCATGCACTTTAGCCAGCGCCAGCGCATCGGCAAGGCCGGCAGTCAGGCTTAGTAAGAAAAGATTTCCGGAAAGTTTGAGCGCTGAAGCTTTACCTTCCTGCTCACCAAAATTGATGAGCTTACCCGTCATAGTTGCCAGTGCTGGTGAGTGCTTTTCAATTACAGCCTGATCGCCCGAAACAAGCATAAATCCGGTACTTTCCAGGGCATTTTGCGGCCCCATAAAAACAGGTGCATGCAGGTAAGTAAAGCCTTTGCTTTTCCAATACCGGGTTCTTTGTATAGCTCCTTTTACAGAAGTGGTCGTATGATCTATGATAATGGCACCGGGCTGAAACCCTTTACTGGCAGCGGCCAGCACTTCATCCACCGTTGCATCATCTTTAAGCGTAACATGAATACTATCTGCATCCTGTACTGCTTCAACACTATTGTCGAAGGCTTTTGCGCCATATTGTTCCAATGCTTTTGCTTTGGTTGCGGTGCGGTTCCAAACCTGCACGGTTTCGCCTTTCTGCAACATTGCTTTAACGAAATTGGAACCCAATAGTCCCATGCCTAAAAATGCTTTCATATTAAAAATATTTTTGTAAAGTTAACGAAACAGCTTTCGCCAGCGCTTGTTTTTTCATCCGGCCACGTTTTTATTAATTAGATTCCCGAGCTGTGGTTCATGTACACAAAACACAAGGGTTACAATTTTTATAAACGCTGTTTTTAAAAATTCTCTATAATTAAATAAAATCAGACACATTCTTCGCGGGCCTTCTGGCTAAGGCCTTGAACAAAAAGTGATGGAAATTTTCAACCTTTTATCCGTTACCTTAATTTTTTTTGTTTCTTTTTATCAGAAAAAAAAGAAAGTAGCGTAATAAACGTTAGCGCAAAGACTTTGCGAAGCAAATGCCTCATCCAATAAAATTTAAATGGATTCGTATTTTACGTAATCATTTTTTACCCCGCTCTGCCCAATTCCTTACTGCAGTTAAATGATGAGGCAATATTTTGGGAAGATAAAAATCATGTTTTTTTAATTATCCTTCGACAATTTGGAGAATTGGCCGCTTTGGGATTTTTTTTATAAGTCAGTTGACTAAAAATTATTACGATGCATTGCTTGTAACTGGTAAATCTTATTTGTAATTTTCACAAAGGAAATCAATTAGTTAACCAAACTTATAAACAATGGAAATCAATATTTTAAACTACCCTACACCCCGGCGGGCATTTATCGGAGTGTTGGCTTCTGGTGCCGCAGTCCTTGGCGTGGCATCACTGGCATTTCCCTTACCACTAAAAGCGGGAGCGGCCAATAATAATTTAAAAAGTTCAACTGTAGAAGATCCAGACCTGTGGTTTGCTAAAATAAAAGGCAAGCATCGCATTGTATTTGATGCCACCCATCCTAAAGAAATATTTCCTTTTGCATGGCCCCGAGTTTTTTTATTGACCAATGAAAGCACCGGATCTAAAGCCAACGATTGTGGTGTGGTAGTGATACTGCGGCACAATGCTATTCCCTATGCATTTGAAGATAAACTATGGGCTAAATATAAATTTGGCGAGATGTTTAAAGCCGATGATCCTGCAACAAACGCACCTGCTGTTAGAAATCCATTTTACAAACCAGCAAAAGGTGCTTATAAGATTCCGGGCTTTGGAGATGTGGCTATTGGTATAGATGAATTGCAGGCAAGTGGTGTAATGTTCTGTGTATGCGATGCAGCTATATCAGTGAACTCTGCAGTTACCGCAGAGAAGATGGGATTAAAAGCTGCAGATGTCAAACAGGAATGGCTACAGGGGCTGTTGCCTGGAATACAACCGGTTCCTTCCGGAGTATGGGCAATAGGACGTGCACATGAACATGGCTGCGCTTATTGTGCAGTGGACTGATAAAAGTTAAAAACTACTATTGAGAAGTCGCAGTAGTTTTATTGCGGCTTTTTTTAATGATGCGTTGTAATCAACATTGTCAGATATCCCTGAATGCGCAAGCTTTCTGTAACCCCTGTCAGACATAACTCTTCTATTAAAAAATTTGTAAATCCGGTATAGCATTATAAATAAAGAAGCTGTATCATTAGCACGATACAGCCTTTTTATTCAATGTAGCTGATGTGTACACTGACCTGGATTTTTTATCTCCATATCATCATATCCAGACTTACATAGTGCCGGTGATTGTCATCGTCTTTCCAGATATTATAACGGGTAGGATAATATTTATTGACTGGTGAAAAATAAAGCGGCTGCCTGAAATCCTGGTGTATGGTATTGCCACTTTGAAGTATTGCCAAAGTAATCATTGGCTCTTCAAAAGTTACTTTGCCATCATAGCTTCCATAAATAAATGTGTGCGTAAACACGCCGCCGTTAAGTTCTGGCGAAAGCTGGTTTGCCCAATGTGCCCCCATTTGCGGTACGCCTTCCGGAATATGAAAATACAACGGTGGCATATAACCTTCCGGAGGATTATTGTCAAACATGGCCGGAGCCAGTGGATAAGGGGGAATGGCCATCTGCTCCGCCTCCGATATTTTATAAAAATGAAAATCAAAGTGCGGAATGTCAAAAACGTGTGCCGGCTCATGACCATGCACATTCCAGTTTATTACAAGATGATCAAACGGCGTTAGGGCCCTGGCTTTTTGATGTAGTGGTAAAACAAACGTGCTGGCAGCAAAGGCTGTGGGGTCTGCAGGAAGACCTTCTAAAGCGTTGTTTGTTATCTCATATCCAATAGCAAGCGCTTTATTATCGTGAGAAATATTTATCCATGACCTTACATGCCCGTTGCCCATGTGTATCGTGGGGCCATAAAATGTGTTATACTTTTCGCCACACTCATTCCGGGCATCGTTTTGTGCTAAAGCCTCAATTCCAGGGTCTGGCATAATAACTTTAGCGGTATCGCTTAAAGCAAAATTATCGTTTGGCAAAGAGCTGGTTTCCATGTTGCTTTTGCTACACGAATTGAAAATGGTGGTTACCAGGAAAACCGCAATGGCAGAGAGAAATAATCGTTTCATACATTTTGTTTTAGAAATTAAAAAAAGACTTTGCAAAAACGTTGAAGTGTGGAGATTGGTAAGACTGGAAAATAAAAGTACATAAATTATACTTATTGAACAGGTAAATTTTATTTACTGTTTGTGATTTTTAAAACTTGTTTTTTGGGCTGGAGGTTATCTCAAAGTCTGTCACAAACCCTGAATTATTGATATTGTTTAAAAAGTGCAGGATAACGATATCTTTACCACAAACATTAAATCAACTCTCCTCATTTTATAATAAAATTGTCCTATGCAAAAATGGCATCTTATTTTATTCTGTATCGCCTTTTCAAACTTTTTATACAGCCACGCTAACATCAATTATGGCAACAATAAAGTTGCCGGAAAATATTATTCTTTAAGAGGTATAAAAATGTATACAGAAGAATATGGCAGCGGTAAACCTTTATTACTGATACATGGTAACGGCGGAAGTATCAGTTCGATGGCAAGTATTATCCCTTACTTTTCCCGGCAATATAAAGTGATAGTAACCGACAGCCGGGCCCACGGTAAATCAATAGATACAAATGATTCATTGAGTTTTGAAATGATGGCAGACGATGAAGCTGCGTTGCTTGATGAAATGCATATTAAAGACGCCTACGTTATCGGATGGAGTGATGGTGGTATTATTGCACTGGCACTGGCAATGCGGCATCCCGGTAAAGTAATTAAACTTGCCTCCACCGGGGCCAACCTCTGGCCGGATTCTACCGCGATTATTCCGTCTTTATGGAAAGATGAAAAGCAACACTATGATTCTTTTCACTCAAAAATATTTACTACAGCTAAAGAAAAAAACGACTGGAAAATATTTATGCTGGACTGGCTGCAGCCGAATATTTCTTTATCAGCTTTGCAAAAAATTAAATGCCCTTCCTTAATTATCAGTGGCGATCACGATGTAATAACACTGGAACACACCGTAAAAATTTATCAAAATATTCCGCAGGCATATTTATGGATTTTACCAAATTCCGGACATGCCACCCTGAATGAACATACTGATGAATTTAATAAAAAAGTGAATGAATTTTTTATCAATCCTTATAAAAATCGTTGAGCATAATGCTAAAATTTCTTTTAATTTGAAGGTAAAGGATGGAGTTATTATTGAATATTATCAACAATAAATTACAGAATTACCACTTGAAAACAAGGGATTCAACGAACGGGTATTTCACAAAAGGATTTTGTAATAAAGCAGCGCCGTAAACCGGTTACCGGGGGCTAAGCTAACAGACTTGCAACATTCTTCAACTGATCTTTAAAGGTGTACACAATTATTTCTACTATAAAAAATAGTTTAATGGAAATAGGTATTGATAGTTTTGCAGCTGCCACTTTGCGTGATGATAAAAGTTCAGCATCGGATAGTGTACAGGCTGTTGAAGAATTGCTGGAAAGAATTACTTATGCCGATCAGGTAGGCCTGGATGTATTTGGAATAGGAGAGCATCACCGCAAAGAATTCCTGGATTCTGCACCCACCATTATTCTTGCTGCGGCCGCTGCACAAACAAAGCGTATCCGGCTTACGAGTGCGGTTACGGTGCTAAGTGCAGCCGATCCGGTTCGGGTATTTCAAAATTTTGCAACGCTTGATTTAATTTCCCGCGGCCGTATTGAAATGGTGGTGGGTCGTGGCTCCTTTACCGAAGCCTTTCCCTTATTTGGATTGAAGCTGCAGGATTACGATGAGTTATTTACTGAGAAACTGAATTTACTTTTAAACATACGTGCAAACGAAATAGTAAACTGGTCGGGTAAATTTCGTTCTGCATTAAACAACCAGGCTATTTACCCAAGGCCTTTGCAAAACCCCTTACCCATCTGGATTGGGGTGGGAGGAACGCCGGAATCGTTTGTCCGTGCGGGAACACTTGGGTTGCCGCTGATGGTGGCTATTATTGGTGGAGAAACACATCGTTTTCGTCCTCTGGTTGATCTTTATAAAGCTGCAGGGAAAAAGGCAGGGCATTCGCCGGAACAATTAAAAGTAGGCTTACATTCCCTGGGCTATGTGGCAAATACCACTGCCGAAGCAATGGAAGATTATTTTCCCGGCTATGCTAAAACCTTTACCCGCATTGGAAAGGAGCGTGGCTGGCCTCCGGTTACCCGTACACAATTTGCTGCCCAGGCAGGCCCGTTGGGCGCTTTACTTGTGGGCAGTACTGAAGAAGTAGCAGCAAAAATTTTACGGCACAGTGATGCTTTGGGAGGTATTTCGAGAGTTACTTTTCAGATGGATAATGCAGGGTTATCACATATAAAACTGCTGAAGGCTATTGAGTTGATTGGAACAAGGATAGCGTCGTTGGTGAATGGATGATTTCTTTGCCTTCTTGCAAAAAAAAGCATTACCCAACCGCATTAGTAAACAGCAATCCTGGTGTGCTGTTGTTTTACAGGTTCCTTTGTTTTAGGTACATGTAAACTTAATATGCCCGATTTGTATTCTGCGCTGATAAATTCTGCATCTACATTGGCTGGCAAGGCAATATGCCGGTAAAAATAATTGTTAGTAAATTCGTGTAATTTAAATGTACCCTGTTCCGGTATTGCAGCTGGGTGATGTGCTACACAAACAGACAAAATATTTTTATCAGTATAAATTAACAGTTCTTCTCTGGTTACCCCAGGCAAAGCAATTTCCACTTTAACTGAATGCTCGGATTCGGTTAAATTAACAGGTGGTTGCGTTACAGAACTTTCGGCAAATGATCTTTTAAGTTCCTCCTTTATTTCAACTTCATTGTGTAAGGGTACAAACTGACCGGGATAAATTGAATGACAAGGTTGGGTTGAGATTGAATTTTTCATGCGACTTAATTTAAAATGAATGTATATTCTGACGTCACCAATACCGTGCCTAAAGATAAGCGGATACAGTCTTAAAATCAATGATAAATATCATATAAACAAAGGTCATATTATTAATAATATCTCTTTGTAATTTTATATTTTATCATATACAATTTTTTACAGTAACAGTCAATTTAATTTAAATTCTTAAAGAAGCAAGTGATATAAAATCTATTTGTTTTATAAAAACGGGTAAATGCTGAGAGTCATTGATCATACTGATTGTAACCTCCGTTTGGCTCAATTATATCATTAATTTTGCATAAACCAACGAACATAAAACCAGCCGTAATACAAAATATATTCAGCACAAAATTCATTCATTTTCTATAAAAAATTATCTATGAAGGCGCTTGTAATTTCGGGGGGAGGCAGTAAAGGTGCATTTGCGGGTGGCCTTGCCGAATACCTGATAACAGTATGTAAGCAGGACTATAAAATATTTATTGGAAGTTCAACGGGAAGCTTATTAGTGCCATTACTTTCCATCGGAGAAATTGAAAAACTAAAGAAGGTATTTACAACCGTTACTCAAAAAGACATCTTCAATAACTGTCCATTTCTGTTAAAAAAAAGGAGAGGAGTATACAAAACAAAAATTAATCACCTCGGTATTTTAAAAATGTTTATGGAAGGAAAAAAAACATTTGGAGAAAGTGAAAACCTGCGGGGACTTATTTTTGAAACCATCACTGAATCTGATTTTGACCGTATAAAAAAGAATGACGTAAGTATTACGGTATCTAATTTAAATACCATGGGGTTGAGTATAAAGAAGCAAAAGATTTTACTTACGTTGACTTTGCGAATGGATATGGGCATCAGCTTCGTTAGTTCCTTTTATAAGCCTGGTAAATAAAAACGGATTTGAATATGCGGATGGCGGCATGGGAAATATTGTGCCTGTTTACCAGGCCATTCAAAAAGGACCTACGGATCTTGATATTATTGTTTTAAAGAGTAATGAAAATCCAGTTAATAAATTGTCTGTAAGAAATGCGTTAGATCTTACCTCCAGGGTTTTTTCGTTTATGCTCAACCAGATTGTTACGGACGACTTAATTATTGGCCGCCTTGAAGGCCTGAACAAAAAAATCAAACTCAATTTTTATTATCCCAAAAAAGAACTCACAACCAACTTCCTGATATTTGATCCGAACCAAATGCGGGAATGGTGGGAGTATGGCTATAGCATTGGAAAAGA
>NZ_JACMOO010000009.1 GCF_014377975.1 Ferruginibacter sp. | reverse complement strand
CCGGATGATATTGAAATGATAATAGGCGGCAGTGAGGAACGCAGGCGGTTTATGGATACAGTTATCAGCCAGATAAATGCAGCATACCTGCAGCAGTTGATTATTTATAATAAAGTATTGATGCAACGCAACAGCCTGTTGAAAAAATTTGCTGAACAGGGTAAAACAGACTGGACGCTGCTGGAAGTTTTGGATGATCAGCTGGTACAACCCGGTAATTATATTTTTGCAAAACGAAAAGAATTTAGCCTTCAGTTAATTCCGTTGGTGCAGCAGTTTTACAATAAAATTGCCAATAACAATGAGGTGGTTAGTTTGCAGTACGAAAGCCAATTAAACGACACTGAATTTTTTTCGGTATTAAATCAATACAGGCAAAAAGACTTTATTTTACAACGCAGTAACGGCGGTATTCACAAGGATGACATTGGCATTCAACTAAACGGACAGGTGTTTAAAACCACCGCTTCGCAGGGGCAAAGAAAAAGTCTTTTATTTGCTTTAAAACTGGCAGAATTTGAATTACTAAAAATAAATAAAGGTTTTACTCCGCTGCTTTTATTAGATGATGTATTTGAAAAATTAGATGAAGGCAGAATGCAGAATTTATTGAACTGGGTTTGCAATGAAAATAACGGGCAGGTGTTTATTACAGATACCCACAAAGAAAGACTGGAACTGGCTTTTGGAGGATTGCAAAGTAAGTACCAGATTATAGAGTTATAGAGTTATGAGTTATGAGTTGTTTACGTCCCTAAAAGAGGTATTGATAATTGAAAGAAACTTCGAATCTTAAATAGCCGAAATCCCAAATCAGCAATCCGACATCCATTATCTTTGCAACATGGGCGAATTTTCAATGCAGGATGCTATTCAGCAATTTTTAAAGCAAAGCCGTTTAAAAAGCGGAATACAGGCGGTACGTATTGAAGATGTATGGGAACAGATTATGGGAAAAACAATTGCCAAATACACGGACAAAATTCAAATCATCAATCAAACATTATTCATCAGCAGTACGGTTGCTCAATTAAAACATGAGTTACTATATCAGAAAGAAAAAATAATTGAAAGGGTGAATGAAGCGCTGGGAGAAAAAGTTATCAATGATGTGGTAATAAAATAGAATGCATTTGTTAAATAAATATCCAGCTATTTTTTTACATACTTACTTCTTGCAATTAGTAATAATCAAAGCAATAAATTTATTATTTAAACCAACTCAATTTCTCATTCTAGGATCTACTGCAGCATATAAAACATCTGCTAAAATATTGATGAGAATAAAGATGCAGGCGCTTACCAATACCGATCCCATCACCACAGGATAGTCTAATTTCTCTAACGCATCCACCGTTATTTTTCCAATACCTTGCCAACCAAAAATATATTCCACAAAAAATGCACCTGCCAATAACTCGGCAAACCAGCCTGTAATAGCGGTTATTACCGGGTTTAGCGCATTACGCAAAGCATGTTTAAAAATTACAGCTCGCCTGCTCAATCCTTTTGCATAGGCGGTGCGGATATAATCCTGGCTCAGCACATCCAGCATACTGCTTCGGGTTAGCTGTGTTATAATTGCCAATGGACGGATGCCCAAAGTAAAAGCAGGCAGAATTAAATTTTTGAGGGTCAGGTATTTTTCTCCGGTTACTTCATCTACTTCAAACCAGCTACCAGTTAAATTTAAACCGGTAAACGGATGCAATACTACCCCGAATAAAAAGGCAATTATAATGGCCATAAAAAAAGATGGTGCGGAAATACCGGCAATACTTGCCACCAATGTAGAAGTATCCAGCCAGGTATCTTTTTTTACAGCCGCCAATACACCCATCAAAATACCCATCACAGTGGCAAAAAGCATAGCTGCAAAGGACAATAGCAAAGTGCCGGGCAATGCTTCCATCAATAGTGTACCTACATTTTTTTTTGTTTGATAACTTTTGCGGAGGTAAGGAATTTTTAACCCTATTTTGATATCGGCACCTATAAACAATCCTTTTAATTCTTTCTTTGCAATATCGGCTTTTGAATAAATACAAACAGGACTGACATCATTGAGATATAAAAAAAACTGTGTCCATTTTGGCTGATCCAGGTAAAGATCTTTACGGATATTGTCCATTGTTTTTTTATCGCCTGTTTGCCCAACGATCAGCCTTGCCGGATCTCCAAAACCCTGGAACATAACAAATACAAGCATCACCACACCCAGTAACACCAGTAAAGAATAAAATATTTTTTTTAAGATGCTGTTCAAAGTTTGTCAATGATAACAGTTGGTGAAACCATGTAAAAAAATTAATCGCTTCACTTCAATATTTATTCATCGGGGTTCAACGGGTTTTCATCATGGCTGTTGCCTGAAGCTGAAAAGTAAAAGTGAGTGCTGCTATCTGAGATGAATATAAAAAACTACTGTCCTGTACCCAATATCTAATCAATAAAAAATCTTTACACCACTCATATTTAATAGTTCATATTTCCTATTTCATCTCACCTGTTTCACAAACTTTACTTCAACCTGGCCAACGCTTCAATAATCCTCACCCATGCACGCTCAATATTTACCATGCTGTTGGCAAATGAAAACCGAACGCATTTGGGTTCACCAAAAGCCTCTCCCATTACAGAAGATACATGCGCCGTATTTAGCAAATACATAGAAAAATCTGCTGAGTTGGTAATCAAATTCTCTCCATCAGATTTACCGTAATAAGAAGATACATCCGGAAAAATATAAAAAGCACCTTCGGGTTCAGTACATTTTATCCCCGGTACCTTCCTGATTATTTCCATTACTTTAGCCCTTCTGCGGGTAAATTCTTCCGCCATTTCCATAGAAGGTTTTAGGTCGGTCGTCAAAGCCACTACCGCCGCTTTTTGGGTGATGGAACAGGTTGCACTTGTAAATTGTCCCTGTAGTTTTTCGCAGGCTTTTGCTACTTCCACATTTGCCGCCATATAGCCCAGGCGCCAGCCCGTCATGGCAAAGCCTTTACTCAATCCGTTGATCAAAATAATTCTTTCTTTCAGATCGCTGAATTGCGCAATGCTCTCATGCTTGCCAACAAAATTGATGTATTCATAAATTTCATCTGCCATAATATACACGTTTGGATATTTGCGCAATACAATGGCCAGTCCTTCCAGTTCATCTTTGCTGTAAACGGCACCCGATGGATTGCAGGGAGAAGAAAACATAAACAAAGTTGTTTTATCCGTAATGGCTGCCTCCAGTTGAGCAGGAGTAACTTTAAAACCACTTTCCAAACTGGTGCTTACCTGCACCACTACCCCACGGGCAATCTTCACCAGTTCTGAATAAGTTACCCAGTATGGAGTTGGAATCACCACTTCATCCCCATCATCCACCACGGCTAAAATTGCATTGGCCAGGCTTTGTTTTGCTCCGGTAGAAGTAATGATGTTTTCTGGTTTGTAATCCAGGTTATTATCTCTCTTCAATTTGATACACACCGCTTCCCTTAAATCAGCAAAACCCGCTACCGGCGTGTAATGGCTATAGTTGTCGTTGATGGCTTTTATAGCGGCATCTTTAATATGTTGTGGCGTATCAAAATCAGGTTCTCCCAGGCTAAGGTCAATTATATCAATTCCTTTTGCCCTTAATTCACGACCCATTTTGGCCATTTTAAGTGTTTCAGGTTCTGCAAAGCGATCTAATAAAGAAGAAATATCCATGTAGTATAATTTTAGGATGGTGAAATTACAGCAAACCGCACATTTATTGCGTAGTTAAATGAAGAAATGATTTTTTAGGTAAAAGTATTTGTCCGGGCATGACCGCTTTGTGCAAAATTCTTGCATCGCCCTCGTGTACAAAAACAGCCATTGGCAACTTTTATTAAAGCGTAAACAAATTACCTTAAAGGCAGTAAACCGCATATCCATAAAGGTATTTAAGTTCGTCTTTTTTTCAAACTACATATATCATCAATTGTAGCAAATCAATCAACTTAATTAAAACCTTTTCAACCAACCGGAATAATTATTAGCGTAAAAAAACAACATCATTTGCCCGGGAACATGTCACAAGATTTCATCGTATTTATGATATTAAATCTTTCCTGTAAAATTATATTTACCATGGCTAATGGAAATAATTTTTATCCTTCATTTAGATAAGGCCGCAGAATGAAAAGTAAGTCTATTTGTAAACAGGTCAGTCTATATTTGTACAGAGGGAGGAAAAAAACTTAATAACATTTTTACTCACATAATTTCAATGTTGCCGCATTGCGGTTGCTCATTTGTAACTTGTAAATATTTCCCGCTTTATTGAAATACAAAATAAGGATACCATATTTTGTTTGGTACGCATCCCAGCTAACATCTTTTATAGACGGATTGCCCAGTACATTAAACAGACTGCCACGGACTGCTCCAAGTAAAGGCAAGCTTATTTTACCTTTATAATGCTCCCCTATTTCTATATAATTTCTTTCAGTAAAAAAATAAATATCCTTGTCCTTAAAAAAAACTCCTCCACAGGTGCTACCATTGGTTTCTGGTGTTGCGCTTTCAAAACAGGGAAATTTTTTTTCTACATCTCCCAAACTGGAATAAGTAAACAATTGGTTAACGGTACCTTCCAGTACATCAACATTAAAAGGAGGACAGATGACGGTGGTTTTTTGCTGGGCATGCGTTAACAAAGAACACATGACTACTGCAACCAAAAGAAAGATCGTTTTCATACTGATATTGTTTTAAATCATTTATTAAAAAAATACTGGAATTGTAATTCCAAATTCTTGTAAAGCAAATTCCTTGCTACAAATCATTTACAGGGTTTATATTTTATGGAACTTAGTAATTGTTAAATAATAAGTAACACATTTATCAAAACTATTTATTTATGTTTAGTGATAAATTCTTACAAAAAAAGTTTAGTGCTATATTGCCCAAATGAGATGAACGGGTAGCCAGTGTATAACTGGTTAGTAAGGTCAGTATGTTGGGTAAGTCCGTAAACAACGTGTTGCTAAATTAGCAGGCGTAAGCAGAATTAGAATTGATAAAGGGATTGCAAAATTGTGTGCCGATAAAGTGAAGGGTACAGACACTTTATCGGCTCATATAATAAAAGCTGTCGGGGGGGGTGCGAAAACAGCATAAACAAAGCCAGTCTGGTCTGATGAAAGTATTGCAATCAATCGTTCATCCACCTGCCCGTGGCCATCCGGTGAAATGGTTTTTTAAGGAGTAGTAAAAGCCTGCGAAATATTGAAACCGCCTTAAGAGAAATGGGCAATGCTTTGAGCTATCTAATAGTAAGCGACCTGCTAAAATTATGGGGCTGTAGTTTGCAGGCAAATAAAAAAAACCAGAAAGCCGGTAAAGCCCCTCTGACAGGAATAAACAGTTTGAGTTTATCAATAAAATTGCTATGGTTTCTATGACTGGAAATTTGCCAGTAATATCCTTTAGCGAACAACCTTTTGCTAACAGCAGCTGGGGCGGAAGCAATAATTGAAGAAGAAGGTTGTGTAAAACGAAACTAATAGTCGAGTAAGCAAGGGGAGTTTCACCCCAAGCTCCTCACGGAACCGTACGTGAACGGCTCGATTCATACGGCTCTTCAAGATGCCTCGACCAATTGGTAAGCCTGCGCTTACCAATTGTTAGGAAGAACATGTTAATCATCGCTTGCGCTTGTTTAGTGTTCTCCAATTTTTACATCTTGTGTACCCCTTGGCTACTTCCGGCTTTCCCGGCTATCAACGCTACTACGGGTACATCCGTCCCTACACCGGTTTGTGAAGTACTATTACAGCTTACGGATTTTCAATGGAATTGAACAAGTAAAAACAGCGT
>NZ_JACMOO010000372.1 GCF_014377975.1 Ferruginibacter sp. | reverse complement strand
TATCGGGTGGTCAGCGCCAGCGGATTGCGATTGCAAGGGCGATACTGGCCGACCCTAAAATTATCCTGTTAGATGAAGCCACCTCCAGCCTGGATACGGAAAGTGAAGCCTTGATTCAGCAAAGTTTAAATGAATTGATGAGGGGCAGAACCACTTTTGTAATTGCCCACCGGCTAAGCACCATCCGCAAGGCCAGCCAGATACTGGTAATAGAAGCCGGCAAGATTGCAGAAAGAGGAAACCATGATGATCTGATTGCCAAAAAAGGACGCTATTACGAATTGTTTACTTACCAGGCGAGGATATAATGGGAGAAGTTTTTGTTTGCCCGGAAAGATTCATCTGAGCGCAACTTTTGGCCAGCGGTTTAAGTATGCTTTTCTTTGGAGAACAACAGCCTCGTATGCCGTACTATTTTTAAATAATGACATCAGTATTTTTTAAAAACCAGCATAAACCAGATTAATATATCGTCCTAATCTTTTTTAATTTAAGAAGTTGCATTTATTGTACGGATGCGGTAACGCTCTAACGTGAACCTGTGACTGAGAGCTGAGGAGCCATTTGAATTTAAAGCAGCAATGGAAAAAATAATTTGGTAAAGGGGTTGGTTGGAAATACCGGTAATGCCGACCCCATTCCCCATTCATTTTTACGTTTAAATTGGCGTGGTGGCAGGGGGTCAAGACTCATGGATTTTCCAGGCTATTCCTTAAAACTGCAGATACAGAAACTATTCTACAGGAACTATTTGATTATTTTACTCAAAATATTTTGCCTTAAAAAAAAGAAAAAACTTTTGAACGCCTACGAAAAAATGGACCCTAAAAGGGCGAGTTTAAAATAGATACTAACTTTAAAACTGCTTTCTAAAATCCATAACGTAATAACATTGCCCGTCGGCATTGAAAGATTATTTATTGTTTTACCGGAGTAGTGATTCTCAAAATTTTACTTTGTGAAGTTGCGCTTTGCGTCATTTTAAATCCACTTGCTTTACCTAAAGGACAATAATAATCAAGTGCACTCCAGGCTTCATTATAAGTAAGATCATATTCCACCACTTTTCCCCTGGTAACTATATTTGCAGTATAATTAAAAAAATCCCTGGTACCATAACCGCCAAAGTTTCCATACATCACATCACCTTCATAGGTTCTTAATCCATCAAAGTTTTGAACAATGGTATATCCATAATTTGTTTCTACTATATATAATCCACAGGAGTTATCACTAAATACCACATCGCCGGTTTCCTGCGAAAGCCAGGAGGACCTGTTATCATATATTCTTTCTTTAGCACAACTGGTAAATAAAACTGCAACTAAAACCGCTACAATTGAATACGTAAAAATCTTTTTCATGAGTGATGTTTTTTATGAACAATAATTACAGCAATGAGACGAAAGACAGCAGGCAAAGTTTCATTACAACTTGTTAAAATAAAAAAGCCCCACAGCAGCGGAGCTTTAAAATTTTTTAATCGGGCGCTTAAAAACCCCAGCCAGCAGTTTTATCCATTTAGCCGAAGCGTTAGATAAAGTATTATAGCTTCTTAGCCATGGTACAATTTAAACTTTATGCCCCGCTACAAGCTTTTTATATAATCCGCACATCCCTTCATTATAGTGGGGTCAGTTTCCATCTCAACAAAAATATATTGAAGTCCGCCCACCTTGGCGGCGTCAAAAAAATCTTTCCAGTCTACAATGCCCGTGCCCATCGTTACTTCTTTGGTATGATCCGAAGGAGCGTAATCCTGCAGGTGCGCCGATATAAAACGACCGGGATATTTACGGAAATAATCCTGTGCCTTATAACCCGATGTGATAGCGGCTACCTGAAACTGCATTTTTACCAGCGAAGGATCTACGTACTCCAGCATCACATCATATTGAGGACGATCACTGATCTTTTCGTCAAACTCTCCGTTGTGGTTATGATATCCTGCTATCATGCCGCCCTTCTTCACCAGTTCTCCCACATGGTTCATCTGTTCGCAACGCTTCTTGATCTCCTCTTCTGTTTTGGCTCCCAGTCCGCCGGAGCATACCATAGTTTTCAACCCCAATTGGTTCGCAAATTCAATACGCTCCGCCAGGCTTGCATCATCTGTGATCTCTTTCCAGGTAAAATGGCAACTGGTAGTTTGAAGGCCGGCATCGTTGGTGATTTGTTTCAATTCCTTACCCGAATATTTTTCCAGCGGGGCAAATGGCCCCTGGTATCCTTTGGGGCTGCACCATTCTACATTTTGATAACCATAGCCAGCCAGGCGTTTCATGGTCTCTTCCGGTTTCAGGGAGATGACATCCCGGAACACATAACTTTGAAAACCGAGCGGCATATTAATACCTTTCCTGTTTGCCAGGGCAAGTAAGCCGGCAGGCATAGCACCCAGCATTGTTGTAGAGGCAAGTCCTGCAGCGGCATTGCCTAAAAAAGATCTTCTATTCATAACAATCGTTTTTATGTGTTTAAAATTACAAGGCAAGCTATAATGACGGGGTTGTTCCTAACCGGCATTTGTTGCTGGTAAAAGATAAGTATTAATATGCACTCGGGCAATAAACAGCGGCAAAAAATATTTAACAAAAACTGACTGGTTTTCCTGCAATTTTTTAATAGCTGCTGTATTCGAAAAATGCCGGGATCGCCAGATAGATCGATCTTTTCTTTCCTGCAAAAGGTATCAATGCTGTTTCGGGTGTTTTCACAGTGTTCATCAATATTTGCTTCCGTGGCCGGTGTGCTAGAGAATTGTATTCAACAGATCAACAACAACCTGCTCTGCCCCGATTTTTCTTTTGGTGCACGATGAACACATGGAGAGACCAGACTTTCAGGATGATCTACCGCCAACCGCCATAAGTTACCAAGACCTAAGCTTACTGCACAGGCATCCGGTTTAGCCTGATAGTGCAGGTCAAAGAAATATTCACTCAAGAATGATTCAAAACCTTCGTCTGGTCCACGATATAGTTTTTTGAGTTCATTCCGTATTTCTGGAATAAGTACTTTCTGTGTGGCTTGTGAATTTGGCAATATATCACTGGACTCGCCATAGTAAGTGCATAAAAAGGTATCAACTGGTATCGGAGAGCGATCTACATGAAAGGAATAAACGTCGGTTGAAAAAAACGGGTAGGTATCATCCCTGTCGTAGTAACTGATCACATTAAGTATTGGCGATCCGCCATGACCTTTCAACATCTTCAGGTCTTCTAAAAGAATTTCACGTGCAAGTTGTCCCTGTTCACTCAACTTAAGTTCACGAAGTTCCGCTGGTTCAATTGTCGCAATATTTCCAGTTAACTCAACCTTATCAATTATCTCAGAAAAATCACCTGTAAGTTTACGCGTCCAGCAAATCGCATTAATTTCATCATGGAATGCCGTAGTAACAAGATCCTGGAAATTCGAGACACAGTGAATTTTATTTTCATTATGAGATAAATCTATCATACAGCTTAATATAAGTATAAAATTATTTTACAAAAGTAGCAACTAAAGCCGGTGATAGGGCGATAGCGGCTTGTGTGTAGGTGCAGTATTGGTAGCGTATAAAATACGGTCACTCCGGTATAGCAATAAACTTAAGCTATCATCAGGAAACAAATTGATCAGGTAATAATTTAGGTTGTGGTATACTAAATGGTACGTAAGATCAACACAAACAAAACAAGCGCACTGTAAGCTGGTTATATAAAAGTGCCGGCAGGTATAAGAGAACATCACTGGCTTGTTAGCAGGCAAATAAAGAGTATGTTCAGCATATGCTTCAAAATGAGCTGTTGAGATGGTATCAAAAGCACAATTTGGTGTTTAATTATAAAATTGGCTTCATTGAAAAGAGTTAAGATAAAGTTGGAAAAAAAAGTTCGAAGAAAAATAAATCGCTAACACCCCCTTAAAAATTTAGTTTATTTTTTATAAAAAATATTAAAATAAAAGAGGGAATACTTATAGCGTAAATGATACCGCAACTCAATACGCCAAAGAGTTTGTATATCACTGAAGGAACATAATAAGAATCATATCAAACGACGAAAAATGAACAATTGTTACTTCCAATATTATACATGAAGAGTGATCTTACCGATCACAACCTCAAATTAAATGTTGCAAACGATGTCATTGTGGAAATTGCCAGGATATTCACTATTATAAATGGAGTGCCAATGTAAAGTATTGGCAAGAATACTGGGGCTTACCAAGCCAAATACCAACATGGTCGCCGATTTAACGCAAATCAAAGTAGGAAATATTATAAGTGCTGCAATAAGTACTTTAAAAAAGCCCCGCCCGAATAGAGGAAATACCGGCAATGCCGACCCCCATTCCCCATTCATTATTACGTTTAAATCGTTGTGGCGGCAGGAGGTCAAGACTCGTGAATTTTCTACTGTACACAGAAATGAAAATTTATGATAAGGTGATAAATGTAATTTATGATTATGAAGAAAAAGGAATAAACTACGCCGGTACAGCAACTTTGATAAACGCAGATTTGGAGAAAGCTTTGTTATTTGATTACGGTTTTGTTGAAATACGTTCGGATTATAAAATAAATATACTTACGCCTGTAAAAAAACTCATCAATCATAAATTTAATTTATGCAAATCATTTAATTTATAAATAAAAATTTATAAATAGTTTTATTGAATTTTGTGCCATCAAATTATTCACAAAATGAAAATTGAATTTATAAAGTTAAAAAAGACAGTTACACCGAACCCTATCCCAGATTACGAAAAAGGTTTTCCTGATCTTTTTAATAGGCTAACTACTATCCTTTTTTCGATTTTATTTTTGTGTAACATCAGTTTTCTCCTTTTGAATTTTGATCATCAGCAATGGAATTTATGGGGATTACTT
>NZ_JACMOO010000371.1 GCF_014377975.1 Ferruginibacter sp. | reverse complement strand
TAAAATACTAAGGTTTCTTCAGCCATGCCGTAAGAACCGCCGGCAAATGAAAATAAAAATGTCAAAAAAATAATCAGCCGGGTTTCTTTTCCTTTCATCCTGTAAGAAAGCGTGCGAAGGCCGCGTTCCATGGCCCCGCTCTCATTAAACACCTGCATAAAAGCACCTATAACCAGGATAAAAAATATAATGTCAATTGCTTCATACACACCTTTGATGGGCGCTTTTAAAATCTCTAAAAAACCCTGCCGGTTTGAGGGCAACTGCTGATAACTTCCGGGTACAGAAACAGGTTTGCGCACAGCGCCGGTTTTAAATTTCTCAATGCTTATTTTTATTTTAAGACTGTCTAAAGAAACCTGAGTGAAAGGAATAGATGAATCCTTTGTACCGGTTTTTAACTGAAAACGATCACCTTCAGTATAAGTTATAGTATCATATTTACCCGCAGGAACCAGCCATGTACACAATGCTGCCAGGAGAATAATTATCATTAATATGGTGATAGGTGAGGGAAGTTGTCTTTTCATTATTTCAAACTTTTGGAATAAAAATATTGAATAAAAAAATAAGATAGTATTTTTCCTTAATGAAGACTGCTTCTCTTAAAGAGATAAAAACAGAATTAGAGAATGTTCCGTCGCAGGAGTTAATGTTGCTGTGCCTGCGCCTGGCAAAATTTAAAAAAGAAAACAAAGAACTGCTCAATTATCTTTTATTTGAATCAACTGATGAACAGGAGTATGTAAAAGGCGTGAATGAAATGCTGGGAGAGATTTTCCTTACGGTAAATACCAAAAATATTTATTTTGCTAAGAAAACAATTCGTAAAATAATTAGAACTGCAAATCGATATATAAAATACAGCCCGGCAGAAACCACCGAAACAGAGATTCTTCTTTTTGTTTGTGAGAAAATTAATTCATTACAGATAAATCTTAAAAAAAATACCGCCTTACTGAGCCTCTATTTATCGTTGATAAAAAGAATCAATAAGGCAGTAAATGCAATGCATGAGGACATGCAGTATGATTATAACAAGGCTGTTGAAAACCTATCGGTTAATCTTTAAAGGGGCCTTTAAATATTTTTCTGAAATGCATATAATCCGGAATGGAAACATTCTGCACGTAAGAATTGCCGGGATTGTTGGATATATATTCCTGGTGGTATGCTTCTGCCGGATAAAACTTAGTAAATGGGACTACTTCAGTCACCACCTTACTGCTGTATTTTTTTGATTTATTTATCCTTGCTATTTCAGCATTAAGAATATTTTTTTCTGATTCTGTTCTGTAAAATGCAGCAGAACGATATTCCGTACCTGCATCGTTACCCTGCCTGTTTAAAGTTGTGGGGTCCATGCTGGCAAAAAGCGCTGAAACCAGCTGAGCATAGGAAATTTTATTCGGGTCATAATAAACATTTACTGTTTCTGTGTGACCGGTATTGCCGGAAGCTACTTTTTCGTAAGTAGGAGAAGTAGTTGTTCCGCCTGCATACCCGGAAACGGCATCCCTTACTCCTGAAAGGCTTTGAAAAACGATTTCGCCGTGCCAGAAACAACCTTCTGCAAAAGTAGCTAT
>NZ_JACMOO010000370.1 GCF_014377975.1 Ferruginibacter sp. | reverse complement strand
TTATTTACTATCCATGGCAAAAAGCTGGGCATCAGAAAACGTGCAGTTTAATATTCAGAGCAATTGTATTTCACCGGAGTTTATGGATACGCCCCTGAATAAAAATACTAACGCCGGAGTAAAAGAAGAAATGGTAAAATCACATCCTTTGAAGAAATTTCTTACGGCAGGTGAGGTTGCAGATACAGTTACTTTTCTTGTAAAAGCGCCCGCTCACCTCACTGGACAAAATATCTTTTTGAATACGGGTAAAAATTAAAGCATGGCACCCGTAACCTTTACTGTTTATAAAACAAATGAACTTTCAGAACTGCAGCTTGCATCGCTTGTCAGAAATTTTAATACTGTTTTTGAGAAAGATATCAAAACCGTGGATTTGATCAGGCGATATGTAAACAATGAAAAAGGATTTTCTTACCACAGCTTAATGGAAACAGAATGTGAAGTAGTAGGTTATTTCAGCGCGGTGCCCTACAATTATTCTTATTTCGGTAGGGAGAAAATATTTTGTTATCTGGGCAACCTGTTCATCATGCCTGGTTACCGGAAAGATGCCCTCGCCTTTTTTAAAATGTACAGGAACGCAAAGGAGTTATTGATTGCGGAAGGAGTTTCTCTTTTAATGGCAGTACCCAATAAAAATTCTTATCCATATTTTATCCATGCGCTTAAATGGAAAGAAGTTTCCACTCTGCCTTATTATGCATTGCCGGTAAAGGTCGGAACTGTTTTAAATAAAAAGTTTCTTAATGTGATTTCTGAACCCTTTATTAAAGCGCAATCAATTTTCAATGCTGTTTTTACTTTTGCCTCTAACAGTAAAGAAGCAGTTTCAGATATATTTTTGGTTCCCAAAGAGCCTCTGATGGAACAGCACCGGTACTCTGATGCACATCGGGTAATTAAAAAGGAAAAATTCAGTGCCTTTTACAGGGTTATAGAAGAGGAAGGGATTAATACAGCATACCTTATCGATTTTTATAATAGTATAGGAAAAAGGGACAGCTACAGCCTCCGCAAAGCAGTAGAATATATTATAAAAAATGAAAGCCCTGATCTCGTTCTGTTTATTGGCGAGTTAAAGATGTTTCAGACAATTCTGTTCAGGGTTCCTAAAAACAAAGAGCCTCGGCCATTAAATTTTTGTGTGGAGATTCTGGATAAAACGGGTGTGAATGAAAGAGCATATGATGTTTCTTCGTGGAATTTTGGCCTTTATAATTTTGACGTGAGATAATACCCCATGAAAAAAATAGTTGTTTTAGAAAATAGTTTTTTCTCTACCGTAAGCATGCGGCGGGCATTGATGAATGCACTCACACTTCAAGGTTTTAAAGTATATATTTTATCTTCAGGCAAAAAGGAATTCGCTGAGCAGTTAAAAGGTGTCAATGCTGAATTCGTTGATATCGGAACCAGCAATACTAACCCGATCGAGATTTGGAAATACCTAAGGAGAATGTATGCAGCCATAAAGCATATCAATCCTAATATTTGTCTCACTTTTACTCCCCGCCAAAATATATACGGTAATATAATTTGCAAAATTCTTGGCGTATCTTCATTAACAAACATAACAGGCACAGGAGTTCCTTTTCATATTAAGGGGTTTGTCTATTGGCTCGGGAGGTTATTATACCGAGTTGTGCTAAAAATGCCGAAGGTGGTGTTCTTTCAGAATAAAGATGATATGCAGCATC
>NZ_JACMOO010000369.1 GCF_014377975.1 Ferruginibacter sp. | reverse complement strand
GTTAATTTTTATAAAGGCCTGATCCAGATCTGCAATTAAATCTTCTACTTCTTCCAGCCCTACACTTAAACGGATCAGGCTGTCATTTACACCGTTGGCTCTTCTTATATCAGCCGGAATACTTTTGTGCGTCATGTTTGCATGAAGGCCTGATACAAGGACAACAAAAAAGCTCATCCGATAAATCAGATGAGCTTTTAATATTTTGAAGATATTTTTTGGCTGAGGATCTGACTTATCTTCCCGTAGTCTCAACATGTTGTTCATGAAAAAACGGGATGGAATTGGCACCTTTTCCTTGTCGTCCAGAGCGGAGCCGAAGGTTAGGTTGTCAAGGCGTCATCGGGCCATTACCCTCTGCCTTTCTTGATAAGCGAATAATTAAAGAACTAATGTAAAGGTATAACTGCAAGTTTTAAAATTCCAAATATTTTTTTAAGGACAGGCTACAATAAAACTGTAAGCGTTACTGGCATTGCGTTACAGGATAATAATTTTTTTCTTGCCAATCATGTGCATCATTTTTATAGAAGGATAACCAAAAGTTTTTTATCTTGTTGTTGAAGATAAAATGAACCGGACCTATATGTACAATATTCAACAAACATTACAACAATACTTTGGCTATAATTCTTTCAGACACAACCAGGAAGAAATTATTGAAAATGTGCTGGCAAAAAAAGACAGCATTGTTTTAATGCCTACCGGTGGCGGTAAATCTTTATGTTACCAGATACCTGCATTGGTACTGCAAGGGGTTACCATTGTAGTGTCGCCCTTGATCGCACTGATGAAAGACCAGGTAGATGCCTTGAAATTAAATGGTGTTGCTGCGGCTTTTTTAAATTCTTCCCAATCTTCTTCCGAACAATCTTCTATCATTCAGCAGTTAAAAAATAACCGCCTAAAATTATTGTATGTAGCACCTGAACGTTTGCTGGGGCAAAATGGGTTACTTAATTATTTAAAAGAAATCAATGTATCCTTATTTGCCATTGATGAGGCACATTGTATCAGCCATTGGGGCCACGATTTTAGGCCGGAATATTTAGTGCTGGGGCAATTAAAAAAACAGTTTCCTGCTGTACCAATTATTGCCTTAACAGCTACGGCAGATTCGCTTACAAAAAAGGATATTATTCAGAAACTGGAAGTAACAGATTATACAGTATATGAAAATTCTTTTAACCGCCCCAACATTAGTTATTACATCAAACAAAAGCGGAATCATTTTAATCAGTTGACGGATTTTTTATCGGAGCATAAAGAAGATAGCGGTATCATTTATTGCCTCAGCCGCAGCTCTACCGAAAAGCTTGCCGGAGACTTAAGAGATGAAGGATATGCAGCAGCAGCCTATCATGCAGGACTAGATAAAAATATAAAGGAAGAGAACCAGGATAAGTTTTTAAAGGATGAAATAAAAATTATTGTAGCAACGATTGCTTTTGGGATGGGCATTAATAAAAGCAATGTGCGGTTTGTTGTGCATGTAGATATGCCAAAAAACATTGAAGGTTATTACCAGGAAACCGGCAGGGCAGGAAGGGATGGATTGCCCAGTGAAGCCATTTTGTTTTACAGTGCATCAGATGTGTTTAAACTAAAAAGTTTTGCCAGAGTAGAAGGTAATGAAGCACAGAGTAAAGTGATGTTAAAAAAGCTGGATCAGATGGCAGCATTTTGCGAAACAAGACAATGCCGCCGCAAATATTTACTAAATTATTTTGATGAACCAGCTGCTAATTTTTGCGGCAGTTGCGATGTGTGTTTAAGTCAGGAAGAAAAGACAGATGCTACCATTGAAGCACAAAAAATATTAAGTGCGGTTACAAGATTGCAGGAAAGATTTGGAATTAATTATGTGATAGATTTTCTGAGAGGCAGCAGCACCACAAAAACAGAGCACCAGGGAATTAAAACATTTGGTATTGGTAAAGACATTAGCAAAGACCAATGGAAAATTTACGTAAAAGATATGCTGCAGTTGGGCTATCTGCAACAAAGCGATACAGAATACCCGGTGTTGCAACTGACCGAAATAAGTAAGCAGATATTGAGAGGAGAAATACAGGTGATGCTGATAAAATCTGTTTCGGTAAATAAGGAAATTGTACAAAAAAGTAGTGTGGCAGAACCTGTGCATGCAGACCTGTTTAAAAAGTTAAAAACCATCCGGTATGATCTGGCAAAAGAAGAAAATGTAGCGGCCTTTCAGGTTTTTAGTGATGCTACATTGATGGAACTTGCGATTTACCTGCCACTCACCAATGCAGCGTTGGCAAAGATCTCCGGCTTTGGAGCCATCAAGCTGGAGCGGTACGGAAATAACTTTTTAGATGCCATTATAGATTATTGCGTGGCTAATAACCTTACTACAAAAATTGATGCAAAAGTACCCAAGCGGCAGCGCAAATCTTCTGCCGTGGAAAAAACTTCCGAAACCAAAAAGCTAAGCCTGCAACTGTTTCAGTTAGGCCGGTCGGTTGATGAAATTGCTTTTGAAAGAAGTCTCTCCACAAGTACTATTGTAGTGCACCTGGCACATTTTATTTTTTCTGGCGAACTGAAAATTAATGAACTGGTGAATGCAGAAAAATTAATGGTTATTACCAAAGCCATTGAAGAAACCAACAATAGTTTGGCCGTTGCAACTATCAAACAAAAGCTCGGCGATGGTTATAGTTATGGAGAAATTACTGCAGTGATGAATTATTTGCGAAGGATGAGTGAGGCGTAAATTTAATAAATTGAGTTAATCAAATCAAAATTTCAGATCTTACTGGTATGCCTATCGCAATCATATCTTTTTTGAAAGCAAGCCAGTGTTTGTCTCTTAAACTCCCTGCCGCAAATTTTTCTGACTCAAATTCTTTTGTAAGTATCCTTAAAGCATTTGATCTTCTGTATTGACTTTCAAAGACGAATCCGTTTATGTCATGTATATTGAATATTCTCTTCTTCCATAGAAAAAAATGATTTTTAATAGTAAGGGTTTCTCCATTCACAATAAAATAATTCATCTGAGTTCCAATGGCAAAAAAGGATATTAAGAATGGAATAATTAATAGCGGAAATAAATAAAATGAGTTTGAATGAAGCTTCCTAAAACCTATTGCAAAAAAAATAGCTGGTATAAACACGGTAGCGGTATTGCTTGTTATCCATGGATTACCTGCATAAACTTTATTTTTAAATAACATCAACGATGATTTGTCTACAGTTGACTGTTTATCTCTAACTTTTACTTTTAATTTTGCAAAAATATACTGCCTTATTTTTGGCAGATTTGAATACCATTCTTCCCACAAAATTATTTTTTCATTATTATCAAAATGTATGCAGGTAGATTCCATATCCCTGCCAAGTATTTTAAAAAAAGCATAGTATTCCCTGGTACTAAAAAATATATCAGTGATAGATGACCATAAATATTTCTTTGTGCTGAATAAATATTTAATTGTAATAGAATCTTCTTCAAAAATTATCTTTGGGCACTTTTTTAGAAGATTATAAGGGAAATAAATTGCAAAAAATGTAGTGAAAAATGCAAATGCAACTTCTCCGGGAGATCCTTCCATTTCACTTGAACTATCTTCTATTAATGCTATAGAGATTATGGCGAAAAAAACAGAAGCCAAAATCGTACTAAATGCCTGAAGTGTTTTTAGCTTAGTTTTTATCACCTGTTACAATTAAAAAATTTATTATTCTTGTTTAAATATCAGGATTCCATATTTTTATTCATCCACTCTGCCTGCGAACCAGCTGTTTTTTCTATCATTATTTTATTGGCTATTTTACCTTGTCCCTTTATGATAGATTCGGTTACATAGGAATGTTCAATGGCTTCACTTTCTTTCATGCCAAACAGCTTTATCAGCGGAATCATTTTATCGCTGCCAAAATGTTTAAACAACGGTTCGTCCATAGCACTGAAAATGGGAATGTTTGTAAGCTGCCAGTCTTTTACCAGCTCTAGTTCTGTTGCAGGCAATGGATAATGTTCTAAAAATACCGGTTGATGATTTTGTGGTATGGTTATATCTATTTTATTAACCGTTGTTATTCTGTCTTCATCAATTCCATTTTGTACAAAAAATGCTTTGTAGGTTTCAGCAGTTTCGTTAAACCATGCAATAAAAATAGCTTCAGGTTGTGTTTTGGCTAATAGCAGACAGGCATTCATTTTGCCTTCGGTGGTGAGATAGACTTTGTCTTTAAAAATTGCGGTTGATCCGGTGGAGTCTTTTTTGCCAAATAAGTTTGATAACATGGAGGATGTTTATGGGGTGCAAATTAATAAAACATGGAATGCATGACTAATCCTCATCAGTTTGTTTTATTGAAATCTTCAATACTTTTTTAGAAAATGCTATCAACTTTTTTTGCTCAGCCATTCCTAAGCAGCGTTAATTTTTAATGGCTTTATAGAATTTATCGAAGTAGACTTCGCCTCAATTTCTTCTTCCAAATCAAAATCATCCTGCAAGCCAAGCCAGAATTTCGCAGAGTTGCCAAAATATTTACTAAGTCTTAAAGCTGTGTCAGCGGTGATTCTGCGGTTGCCTTTTATAATTTCAGAAATCCTGGTTTGAGGTATCTCAATATCTTTAGCAAGTTTGTAAGCGGAGATATTAAAAGCTAGAAGGAATTCTTCTGATAAGATTTCTCCGGGGTGTATGTTTTTTAGTTTTGCCATTTTAATATGATTTAATGATAATCAATTATTTGAACGTCCGAAGCAGATCCGTTATTCCATTTAAAAATGATACGCCATTGAATATTGATTCGAATGCTATAAAAATTATTTAATTTACTGGATAATTTTTCCAATCTGTTTGATGGAGGGATTTTTAGATCTGTAAGATTAATTGAGTTATTTAGCATTCTCAACTTTCTTCTGCCAATACCTTGAATTTCGATGGGTAATTTTTTTACTCTTTCTCCATCCCATATTTTTTCAGTGTCATTATTGCCAAAAGATATAATCATACTTCTATCTCATTACTAACGTTAAAAGTAAGTATATTGTTTCAGATTAAAATACTTAAAAGTTTATTATCATGAATCAATGCCGTTAAGTTAAGAAATAAGAGTGGCGGGTGAGGGCTGTATAATTTGTCTTTAAAAATGGCAGGAAATCCGGTGGAGTCTTTTTTGCCAAATAGGTTTGATAGCATTAATATGTTTTTAAAGAAAATTTTAAAATGTTATTGCTGGTGTATTAAAGTGTCCCTGTCCATTAGTTTTCTTTACTTTTTAATTTTCCTTTTCACAGCTTTTAATTTTTCATTAATCTTAACAGGCGTTTCTTTCAGTTCTTTATCCATTCGTTTTTGAATCTCTTCAATACTGGGAAGTTTTCCTTTGAAATTGCCCGGGAGTTTTTGGGAAATTTTATATTCTGCAATTCCAATCGGTTTGGTGGTATCTCTCAGGGCATATTCAGCAACAATTTTATTATTAGTTTTGCAAAGTATTAAACCGATAGAAGCCTCATCATACTTACCTTTTAAATTGTCATCTGCCAGGCCTAAGTAAAGGTTCATCTTACTGATGAACTCTGCTTCGAACTCACCGATTTTTAAATCAATAATGATATGCCTTCTTAACCTGGTGTGATAAAATAACAAATCAATGCAAAATTCCCTTCCTCCGGCTTCAAATCTTTTTTGCCTCCCCATAAAGGCAAAACCCTCACCTAACTCCAGTAAAAATTTGGTAACCTGGTTCATTAGCGCATTTTCCAGGTCTCTTTCTTTTGCCTCTTCTCCCAGCATTATAAAATCAAGTTGATAAGGATCTTTAAAAAGTTGCATTGCCAATTCAGATTCGTAAGCAGGTAATGAACTGGTAAAATTGCTGGTAAGCATACCTTGCCGCTTATGCAGCCCGCTTTCAATTTGGTTTACCAGCAGGGCTCGTGTCCATCCATTTTGTATTGCTTTTTGGGCATAAAATAATCTTTCTTCTGGTTGTTTTAATTTATCCAGCAGGGTACAATTATGGCCCCAGGGTAATTTTGCAACAGCCTGTTGCAAAATTGTAAAAGGGAGGTTTTTATTGTCATTATTCAATTTTGCAACGCTCTGTTGCAAAATTATAAACTTAGGATAAGCCAGCACAAATTCCCTCATATAACGGAGGTTTCTGGGAGACAAGCCCTTCATATCAGGAAACTCAATTTTTAAATCACTGGCCAATCTTTCTACTGTTTTAGTACCCCAGCCTTCGGCCTTTTCCTGTTTACGAATGGTATTGCCGATTTCCCAGAATACAGTAAGCAGTTCATTGTTAACAGCAACAACAGCACGTAATCTTGCCTGCCTGATTCTTTCTTTCAGGGTCTGTAAAACAGTCATGTAGTTTTTACTTACCATATCTGCCATGGCCAATAGTTTTGTTGTAGATGATGAAGATAATTATAATTTTAATCAGGTAAAAACCGGGTATAAAATTAAACAGTAATGATAAAGCTGTCGCTAAAAATATTAAACAACAAGCCACCCAACCAAACCCCACCCTTTTTGTTTTGTATCTTTACAAAACAGTAAAATAATACATGGCCAAAGTAAAAAAATCTCCTACAGAAAATATAATTAGCAACGAATTTATTGAAGTGTTTGGTGCAAGGGAGCACAACCTGAAAGACATTGATATAAAAATTCCCAAAAACCAACTGGTGGTGTTTACCGGTGTTAGTGGCAGTGGTAAATCGTCACTGGCATTTGATACCATTTACAACGAAGGCCAGCGTAGGTATATGGAAAGCTTCAGTGCTTATGCCCGTCAGTTTATGGGCGATATGGAGCGGCCCGATGTGGATAAAATCACGGGCCTATCACCCGTAATTTCTATTGAGCAAAAAACTACTAATAAAAATCCACGCAGTACAGTCGGTACCATTACTGAGATATATGATTTTCTCAGGTTGTTGTATGCAAGGGTGGGAGAGGCGTACAGTTACAACACCGAAAAAAAAATGGTAAAGTTTAGTGAAGAGGAAATTGTGACCAATATTTTTTCAAAATTTTTGAATAAAAAAATAAGTCTGCTGGCACCACTGGTTAGGGGCCGCAAAGGACATTACAGGGAACTGTTTGAAGACATCCGCAAGAAGGGTTATTTAAAAGTCCGCATCGATGGGGAGGTAAAAGACCTGGTGCCAAAAATGCAAATTGACCGGTACAAAATTCATGATATTGAAGTAGTGGTAGACAGGTTGGCCGTAACCGATGATATGAAAGTAAGGTTGAGCCAGAGCGTACAAAAAACTTTGCAAGTGGGTAAAGACCTGATGTTCTTATTGATCAACGACGATAACAAAACCGTACAGTACAGCAAACAACTGATGTGTGAAGATACCGGTATCAGTTACGAAGAACCAAGCCCCAATGCTTTTTCATTTAACAGTCCGTATGGGGCCTGTCCTGTCTGTAAAGGATTGGGAACTGTGTACACCATTGATATGGAAGAAGTGCTTCCCGATAATACAAAAAGTATAAAGGGTGGCGCTATTGTGCCGTTGGGCGAAGAGCGGGATGCCAGCGTGTTTCAACAGGTAATAGTATTTGCAAGAAAGCATAAAATCAATTTAGATAAACCACTAAAAGATCTTCCGCAGGAACAGGTAAACCTGCTGCTGTATGGCGACCAGCTGATAAATCCCGAACTGCAACTTGATCTCAGTGATGATACCATTCCGTTGGAATATAGCGGCAGTTATGAAGGTATTATCCCGATGCTGAAAAGATGGTTTGCATCGCCTAATAGTGGGGAAGCTTTAAGAGATTGGGTGGAGAAGTTTATGCAGTTAAAAACCTGTGATAGTTGTAATGGAGATAGGTTGAAAAAGGAAAGCCTTTGGTTTAAAGTAGATGAAAAAAATATTGCAGAATTAGGCGCAAAGAATTTAGACAAGTTGGCGGATTGGTTCAATGATATTGAAAAGCGGTTGAGTAAAAAGCAAAATGCCATTGCCAAAGATGTGTTGAAAGAGATAAGAGATCGCTTACAATTTTTGCTGGATGTAGGGTTGACCTACCTTACCTTAAACCGTTCTTCTAAAAGCCTCAGTGGTGGCGAATCGCAGCGCATCAGGCTGGCTACACAAATTGGTTCTCAGTTGCAGGGCATCACGTATATTTTGGACGAGCCAAGCATTGGTTTGCACCAGAGAGATAACCAGCGATTGATTGGGGCCTTACAAAATTTAAGAAATATTGGTAATAGCGTATTGGTAGTAGAGCATGATAAAGATATTATGCTGGCGGCAGATTATTTAGTAGATATTGGCCCAAAAGCGGGCAAGCATGGCGGTGAGATTGTAGCGATGGGAACACCACAGCAAGTGCTGGAAAGTAAGAGCGATACAGCGAAATACCTGAGTGGTGAAAAAAGTATCGCAATACCTGTAGAAAGAAGAAAAGGCAACGGGAAATTTTTAGAAATAAAAGGTGCTAAAGGAAACAACTTAAAAAATGTAAGTGTAAAATTTCCCCTGGGTGAATTAATACTTGTTACTGGCGTTAGTGGTAGCGGAAAATCAACACTGATTAACGAAACCTTGTATCCTTTATTGAATAAATATTGCTACAATTCAAAAGCAAATCCGCTGGAATATAAATCGATAAAAGGCTTAGAGCATATTGATAAAGTAATTGAAATTG
>NZ_JACMOO010000067.1 GCF_014377975.1 Ferruginibacter sp. | reverse complement strand
TAATCTTTCAGATTGTATCTGAATGGACGGAAAAGTTCGCTCACCAACAAAAATCAAATATGGATTTTTTACATTTTCAATATAATTCAGCGGTGAGCCAGTTTTCCAGATCTCTTTGTCTTTGGAAAATGTATTCAGGAAGCTATTAGTTTGATCATTGTCTTCTGCTGCATTCAAATATTCAAACATATCCAGGCCAAATACATCATTTAAAATTACCGCATGAATCGGGTTTTCAATATTTTGTTGCCTGAAAAATCGTGTATCAGTATTAACGAGAGCTGCCAGGTGCCCACCTGCGGAATGTCCCATTACAAATATTCTTGCTGGATCACCTCCATAATTACTAATGTTATTGTTTACCCATTTCAAGGCCTCTGAACAGTCAAGAGCCATTTTCTCATACTGGCATAATGGACTCAAGCTGTAATTGATGATCACTGTTATCACATTCTTTCGGGCCATGTTTCGGCCAAGCCACCAGTAGGTTTCTTTTTTACCACTGTTCCAGGAACCTCCATGGATAAATACCATAACATCTCTACGCTGACCATCAGCTGTTGGATAATAAACATCCAATAGATTTTCTGTCCCGGATGTTTGCTTTGCTGAATAAGAAATATTCCGCTTTATCAAAATCCCGGCTGAAAATGCAGTCTGGAAAAATGCCATGACAATTACTAGTATGAAAATCTTTAACTTCATTTTATAAGAGGATCTTTTTCTTTTGTGAAATGATTATAGATTAGGCCATCAAGAAAAGCGGGCAAAACCTTATTTAAGAATACAGTTAGTTTGCCCTGTCCCGTCATGATAAGTGATCGTTTACGCTTTTCGACACCGTCAGCAATTATTACGGCAACCGTTTCGGAAGTCATCATTTTACCCTCCTCCATACTTGTATTTCCCTGAACACTACCATCCTTAACTAAAGCAGAATATCGAATATTGGAAGCTGTAAAACCAGGCGATGCGATCATTACATGCAAGCCTGTTTTTAGATTTTCTACCCTAAGCGCTTCCAGAAAACCATTTAAAGCAAATTTTGATGCCGAATAACCCGTTCTTCCGGGAAGCCCACGATACCCCGCTATGGATGAAACACCAACAACAGAACCTTTGTTTTTAAGCAGTTCGGGCAAAGCATATTTTGTACAATACACAGCACCCCAGAAATTTACGTCCATCAGGTTACGCAAAACATTCAGGTCCACATGATTAAACAAAGCACGCATGGAAATACCCGCATTATTTATTAGCACATCCAGGCGTTTAAAAGTTATCATGGCCTGACTGATTAGTTCTACACAATCAGCCTCTTTTGAAACATCGCATTGAACTGCAACAGCTTTTATGTTATAGCGTTTTTCTAAATCCTGTGCAATCTCACAAAGAGTTACATACTGACGTGCGCCTAAGACCAGGTTGGCACCTCTTTTAGCAAATTCTTCGGCACAAGATTTTCCAATGCCTGATGAAGCTCCTGTTATTATTATTGTCTTATTTTTCAGATCCATCAGGAGTATGTTTTTTGCAATGTGATCTTGGTGTAATTATCTGGCAAGGGAGTTCTCATAAGGGAT
>NZ_JACMOO010000368.1 GCF_014377975.1 Ferruginibacter sp. | reverse complement strand
TGTTTATTGACTTCTGTAAAAAAATAGATGTTGTAACATTGTAAAAAATGCTTTTTAAGTGCAATATCCGTTCAAATGAAAAACTATTTACTGATCGTTTTGCACAAAATTTTTTACTAATCTTAAATTAAACAACCTATCCAAAGCCTTTATACAATTTACTTTAGGTAAATTGTTGATGGCTCACCCCAAACAAAAATTGCAATATTTACCGGTTTCGTTTGAGCATGTGTTTAACACCGCCTCTAATAATAATCACTTTTATAAATCTTTCATTTTACTTTATGATTTCTTTGTGATTCCGGCATGCAATATTGTATAGCTTAGCGCATTATATTACTTCAACAAACGTATTTCAAAAGTGCTGTTTCCCCTTTTTATGGATTGATATCTACACTCAAATTTTACCGGATTTTAACTGACTTCACGGGAATTTTTTATCAATCTAAAAAATTATCACCATGGGTAAAGCGAACAAAGCAGGCTTTTTTATCATTGCAATATGGATGGTAAGTATTGGAATTTCGGAAGCACAGTTAAATGTAAGTAACTGGCACGTGGGAATTAACGGAGGCGTATTTGTGTACCAGGGAGATCTTACTCCGGAGATCATGGGATCGTACAAAACATTGAAGCCAACCCCTGGTTTGTATATTTCCCGTATTTTAAATCCATCTTTTATTTTGCGTACCAATCTTGCTCATGGAAATTTAATGGGCGCTGATGCACGGTATAGCAGCCCAGCGTACAGGCAGCAACGTAACCTGCGTTTTACAACACCGGTTACAGAATTTTCTGAACTGCTGGTATGGAATATGTTTGGTAACAATAGCAATGAAATTGGTAACCGCTTTTCGCCGTATTTGTTTGGAGGTGCTGGAGTGAGTTTTTTAAAAATAGACCGTAGCAGTAATTTAAATAAATCTTATTTTGTAAATGAGCTGCGGGTAACCTCAGGGCTTGCCGCTGATATGAGCAAAACACCGCCTCGCAGTATACTCATTTTGCCAGCAGGTATTGGAGTGGAATATTATTTAACTCCTAACATATCATTAACCGCTGAAACAAATTTCAGGTATACTTTTACTGATTACTTAGATGGCTTTAGCCGGGTTGCAAATCCGGATAAAAAAGATTTTTACCAATCGCATACCGTTGGACTGGTATTTAAATTTAACAAAAAAAATGAACTTGCTTGTCCTGTTGCAAAGCGCTAATAATAATAATTGTGAAAAACGAGGCAAATCAAAAAACCCTTTAAATTATTCTATTGCAAGATTTAAAAAATCGATCATTGGTTTGATTGTTTTAAAAACTTTTGCAACATCTTTAACAAGTGTTTTGCTTTGTAGTTCAGCATCGGTAAAGGTTTTGCTTACAATAAAGTGTTTCATTTTAAGGTAATGAATGGCTGGGTTATTTTCATCATAGCCTTTTGGTGGTCTAACAAGCGATTCAATTCCATCTACCCCCTGGGGGAAATAATTTTTAAATATTTTACTATCAATTATCTTTTTCCATTCAGTAAAATTGTAATCAATTTCCTGACGTATTTTAGTTAGCTCAGGAGAGATGGGAGAATAAAAACCACCGGCAGCATAACTCTTGCCGGGCTCACAGTGAAAATAATATCCGGCCACACTTGCCTTTTTTCCTCCACGGCTAAAATAGGCTGCCATATTATTTTTATAAGGGCTTTTGTTTTTACTAAACCGTACATCCCTGTTGATGCGGAAAGTACAATCTTTTACCTGCAGCGTTCCTATCGGTTGATCAAAAGCCGCAATTGCAGGTATTAACTGGCCGACCATTGTCTGCAGATCCGCTTTGGCATTTTCATACACGTTCCGGTGGGCATCAAACCAGGGCTTGTTATTGTTATTCTGCAGATCTTTTAAAAAACGTATGGTAGTTGGTTGAAGCATTTTTTAATTATTTTTTCTGATAAAAATGTAATGTTATACAAAAGGAATGTATTAGAGTTGACGCAGTAGTTTTGAAAAAAATAGTTTATGAAACAGGCAGCATTTTTATAAATTCTTCTTCACTTATTATTCTAATCGTCTGAATTTTTTTTGCCTTCTCCAGTTTACTGCCGGCATCTTCTCCTACTACAAGATAATTTAATTTGCTGCTTACACCGCTCACAATTTCCCCCCCGTTTTCTTCCACCTTTGTTTCTGCATCGCTTCTTTTTAATTGGGTAAGTGTACCGGTAAATAAAAATGTTTGTCCTGCCAGCGGTGTTCCGGTACCGGCTACCTGTTTTTTCTGATTTGTTAATGAGATGCCCAGCTGTTGCAGCTTTGCAAGCATTTGTAAATTTTCTGCATCGTGAAAAAACCGGTAGATACTTCCGGCAACTTTTATGCCCACATCTTCTGCCTGTTGCAATTGTTCTTCACTGTAATTTGTAAATTCCAATAACTCATCTACTATATTAGCCAGCGTTTTGGCAGTGGTTTCTCCTACATATCGTATACCCAATCCATAAATTAAACGGTGCAAGGGCTGTGTTTTAGAACTACGTATTGCATCCTGTAAATTTCCAAGCGATTTTTTTCCAAATCCCGGCAATTGCCCGATGGCTTCATAATTTAACTGGTAAATACCGGGTACATCTTTTAATAAGCCAAGCTCATAAAACTTGCGTACGTTGGCTTCACCAAAGCTTTTTATATCCATTGCATCTTTGCTTACAAAGTGAATAATGCGTTCTACTACCTGTGCAGGGCAGTTGATATTTATACAACGCCAAACAGCATCCTCTGCTGGCTTAAACAACAAGTGGCCGCATACAGGGCAGTGTGTGGGAAACTGTATAGCTTCTTCTTCGCCGGTGCGTAATTCTGTAAATGATTTTACAATCTGTGGTATCACATCCCCGCTGCGTTCTATTAGAATTGTATCACCCAACATAAGATTTTTTTCTTTGATATACTCTTCGTTGTGAATGGAAATACTGCTAACAGTTACGCCCCCCACAGCCACGGCTGCTATTCTTGCAACTGGAGTAACGGCACCTGTGCGACCAACCTGGAAGTTTACCGCCAGTAATTTGCTGGTTGCCTGCCGGGCTTTAAATTTAAATGCAATGGCCCATCGGGGATGGTGAGAGGTCATTCCAAGCTGTTCCTGTAAATGAAGGTCATTTACTTTAACTACCATGCCATCAATTTCATAAGTTAATGTGTCTCTCTTGTTTTCAAATTCTTTTACATGCTGAATCACTTTATCAATCCCCGTTACTACCAGCGCCTCTTTTTTTGGACTTCTGAATCCGAGATTCCAAAGCATATCCAACATACCGGAGTGGGTTAAAGGTTGGCGTTTATCCGTAGTAGTTATATAGCTTACGTGGTACAAAAAAGCTTCCAGGTTTCTGCGCCCAACTTCTGCTGTATCTTTTATCCGTAACGAACCTGCTGCGGAGTTTCGCGGATTGGCAAAAGGTGGAATACCTTCTTCAATCAGTTTATCGTTGAAGTTTTTAAAATTATTTTTATTGATCAGTACTTCGCCGCGGATCTCTATCTGGTAAATACCGTAGCTGCTGAATTTGGCGTTAAGCGGAACAGATTTTATTTGACGGGTATTGATGGTAATTTCATCACCCACCACTCCGTCGCCCCGGGTAGCAGACCGGGATAGTTTGTCATTTTCATATATCAGTGAAATGCTGGCACCATCAAATTTAGGCTCTACACAATATTCAATTTCGGCCAGGCTTGAAAGTTCTTTTACTTTTCTGTCCCAATCAATTAAATCGGCAGCATTATACGAGTTTTCCAACGAAAGCATTGGTACCAGGTGTTGTACTTTTGGAAAACTGCTTACCAATCCTTTACCAACTCTTTGAGTGGGGGAGTCATCGGCGAGGAGAGAAGGATTTTCTTTTTCAAATCTTTCCAGCAGTTTGTATAAAACATCATACTCTGCATCGCTTATGAGCGGATCATTTTGTACATAATACCGGTACTCATGAAATCGAAGAATATTTCTTAAATCGTCAATAAAGTGTGCTGTAATTTCTTTACTACCTGCGTTTAACCATTTATTGGTTTGTGCCTGTAAAAGTTTTGTTTGTTCGTTGTCGTACATATAATTTCTTCTGCTGTAAAATTATATAATTCGATGGCTAAAAACGGCATATAAAATAATACTAGCGGCAATTATTTTATACAACCGAAACAGAATGCTAACTGCTGCTACATTCAGTTTGCAAAAAAAGATACAAACTATCAGCAAGTATAAAAAATAAAAAAATAGGTTTGCCCAAAAAATAAAACGGGGCAAGAATAGTAAAACAATACATTCCATTCCCGTCGCAATTTGAAAATCTTAATGGGTTTGCTTTATCAGTTATATTTAAACATTTCTATTAAAGTGAAGGCATCAAATATGTAATAATTAACCCGTAATTCAGCAAATTATTTGTCTGAATCTGCAATGCTGCATCGGGTAGATTGCGTTTAATACTCAATTTTTACAAAACATTTTGAAATTCATTTTTAGTGAAAGATTCGTATTATTTTGTGAGTAATTTCAATTTCTGTGTAGCTAATTTAATGAGTAATGAAGTCGACCATGTGCTGAGATATTCTTCCTGAATTAAATTTTCAATGTTTGCTTGATAGCATGCAACACGAAGACTGACCCTGGTTTTAGCTTTTGGTACTAAAATGATTTTTTTTCGGAGCTCCCCGTTGAAAATTAATGAAGTATAATTTAAGGGATAATGTACATCATCAAAAAACAGTGGTGCATATGCCAATTGACTTTGCGAGGGAGTAATCATTGAAACAGAGTGAAAATGGCAGAATTTTAAGATTAAGTAAAAGTGAACTAGCAATATAGAGAAAATCAAATACTACAACTTTTAACAGCAGTAAAAGCCAGTAAGGAAACCGATATCATCTTAAACATCAATAGGTAAGCTGGTAGAATACACCGAAGAATTCTCCTGCACAAAAATCTAAATAGTACAGGTAAATTAACGGGAAAAGCAATCTGGTAGCGATGGAACTAAAAAGTGTGTAAAGAGGTTTAATAAATTATTTATGTAGCAGGTTAAGGATTAAGAAAAAGGCTCTCCTCACGGACAGCCTTAATAATTTTTTTTACCATTAAAATTTACCAGCTCTGTTTAGCGACGCCATTTTTTACGGCCTCTAAAGCGGTTGCTTCGCTTAACATGGTGGTCATTTTATTACCCTTACCGTCATGGCCTTGTGCCATGTAGCCGCCACGGGCTGTTTTGGTTATTACTGCATCCTGCAATGGAACATTTTTTTCCTTCGTTTTCATGCAATAGGCTGTTAACATTTTTGACATTTTGTAGAATTTATGGTTAGTAAATATGGGGGAAGTTGTAAACTTCAGGATACAAGCTACATAAATTATTGGGTTTACCAAAATTTGCTGCTTATTACGCTTTTGCTTTACACATCAATTTTTGCATATTTGGCATGGGTTTCAATAAATTCCCTTCTTGGGGGCACTTCATCACCCATCAGCATACTAAATACCCGGTCGGCTTCTGCTGCGCTTTCAATGGTTACCTGTTTCAAAGTTCTGGTAACAGGGTTCATGGTGGTTTCCCACAATTGTTCAGCGTTCATCTCACCTAAACCTTTATAACGTTGGGTGGTTACACTATCATCTTTTCCCTGCCCAAATAAGGTAATGAGTGCTTTTCTTTCTTCATCCGTCCAGGCATAATCCTGTTCTTTGCCTTTTTTAACAAGGTACAATGGAGGTTGGGCAATGTACACATATCCTTGTTCTACCAATGCCTTCATATACCTGAAAATGAAGGTTAAGATCAGCGTGGCGATATGGCTTCCATCCACATCTGCATCTGTCATAATGATTAATTTATGATAACGGAGCTTCGATATGTCCAATGCTTTAGGATCTTCGGGCGTACCAATTTTTACACCCAGCGCAGTAAACATATTTCTTATTTCCTCATTGTCATAAATTTTATGTTCCATGGCCTTTTCCACATTCAATATCTTTCCCCTCAATGGAAGTATTGCCTGGTAACTTCTGTCCCTTCCCTGTTTGGCGGTACCACCGGCAGAGTCTCCTTCTACAAGATACAATTCACAACGGTGCGGATCTTTATCGCTGCAATCTGCCAGTTTACCCGGTAAGCCACCACCGGTTAGTACACTTTTACGTTGTACCATTTCACGGGCTTTTTTGGCAGCAGCCCTTGCCTGAGCAGCTAGTATTACTTTTTGAATGATGGTTTTGGCATCTTTTGGATTTTCTTCCAGGTAAGCTACTAATACGCGGCTTAAGGTACTGTCTACCACACCCATCACTTCGCTGTTTCCCAACTTGGTTTTAGTTTGCCCTTCAAATTGTGGCTCGGGTACTTTTACCGAAATAATAGCGCTCAAACCTTCCCTGAAATCGTCTCCTTCAATTTCTACTTTCGCCTTTTCAAACATACCTTCTTTTTCACCATAGCTTTTAAAAACCCTGGTAATGGAACGGCGGAAGCCAGCAACATGTGTGCCTCCTTCGATGGTGTTGATATTATTTACATAACTAAAAAGATGTTCCTGGTAACCCGTGTTGTACATCATGGCTACTTCTACTATTACATTGCTGTTGGCATCGTGCCCATCGCAATAAATAACTGTTGGCAATAAGGGGTTGCGACCGGCATTTTTATCCAGCATTTCAACAAACTCTACTATACCACCTTCGCTGTAAAACGTTTTGGTGTAGGTGCTTCCATCTTCTTCTTTTTCTCTAAAGTCATTTAAAATGATGGTGATTTTTCTGTTCAAAAAAGCCAGCTCCCTCAAACGGCCTTCAAGGATTTCTCTTTTATACACACTTTCTGTAAAAATGCTCATATCTGGCCAAAAATGAACCCTTGTTCCTGTTGTGGTGGAAGTGCCGATTTCTCTAACAGCGTATTGAGGAATACCTTTGGAATACTCCTGTTCAAACTTCTTGCCCTCACGGTTAACGGTAACATGCAGTTTAATACTCAATGCGTTAACACAACTTACTCCCACACCATGCAATCCGCCGGAAACTTTATATGAACCCTTGTCAAATTTACCCCCCGCATGCAAAACGGTCATTACCACTTCCAGCGCACTTCGGTTTTCTTTGGTGTGCATCCCGGTGGGGATACCACGGCCATCATCTTCGACCGTTATAGAATTGTCTTCGTTAATGTTTACAGTAATATTTTTACAATAACCAGCTAATGCCTCGTCTATGGAATTATCCACTACTTCATATACCAGATGATGTAATCCTTTTACACCGATATCACCAATGTACATGGCTGGCCTTTTACGCACAGCTTCCAAACCTTCCAAAACCTGTATACTATCTGCCTCATACCCACCGTTTACAGATGGCGTGATCAGCGGCACTATTTCTTCAATTTCTGTACTCATAATTAAGGTCAAATTCTATTAAAGATTATCAAAATCGACATTCGTGCGAAGATAAGGAAAATCAGGGGTTTAAAGTAAATTATATCCTCCTTTTGGGATGGAATTATACAAAGATTTCCACACAAAATTTTAGCTTATTTAAGGACTTTCACTCCAGGAAAAAAAGGATCCTGTTGTTTGATGTTTTGAAGAAATACCCGAATTTAATGACACAATATTTACATAGTTTGTTGCATAAAGCCGGGGGCAAATCGCAATATATGTTGTATATTTGCATCGAAATATATCAATGAATCAACAAACAGACATACTCAATATAGCGCATAACCAACCATTCATGTTAAATGAATTGTCGGTATTGCAGGACATTACCCGTTCAGTTCCGGGATCGGTTCATTATTCTATTAAGCGTTACAGAAAAGATCCGCAATGGAATATGGAAGATACGGGCATGCTGGTGTATAACTATGAAAAAAATAATTTAGCAGACAATTATTTAGAATTAAAGTTTTGTGTAACTGGAAATGTGTATTGCTATGAAAAGCAGTCGGAGTGTGATTTTTGCAAGATGAATGCCTCCAAAACCTGTGTGGAAAAAGTCAACAGCATCGATGTGTTGAGTTTTAGTTTCAAACCATCTTATTTAACCCAGTTTGTCGGCGGTACAAAACAGCGAAATATCTCAGATGAGGTACTATCCTTCACACACACTACTTCTTTTAGTAAGTTATTACCCTTGTGTGGCAAAACCAGAATGGCTATCGAAGGGTTGCTTAACCACAATTATAGTGATACGCTTGAAAATATTTTTATAAACGCCCAAACACAAATCCTGCTTTTATATAGCCTTGATTGTATGCTGGGAGATAAGGAAGAGGTTTTTACCTGTAAGTTTTTGGCCAATGAGGCTGATAGGGAAAAGATTACCAAAGCCAGGGAAGTTTTAATACAACATATTGGTGAACCGCTTACAATAAAGGAACTAAGCCGCAAGGTGGCCATTAATGAATGTTATTTGAAAAAGGGTTTTAAAGAAATGTTTGGTACCACAATATTTGATTTTTACCAGAGTCAGCGTATGGAACATGCTAAATATTTGCTGTATGAAAAAGGGCTAAGTGTAACAGAAGTATCTATGTTGCTGGGTTACTCTTCCATCTCTCACTTCAGTACGGCTTTTAAAAAACATACTGGTATCAAGCCGTGTGAGCTGTTGCTGCGTTAATTGTTACCGCCCATTTTATATTTTGGCTGATAATTCGAAAATAAAAGTTTGAAAAAAAAGGTATACTAAAATTAATTAGTATACTTTTTTTGTCCTCAAATCATTTAGACTTTTCAATAATCAAATTTGAGATACTTTGGCTTTAAATTGATATTTGAAAATAATGGATAAAAAAAATGTTAAATACTGTTGGATAAAAAGAGGGAAGTGAAAAAGATGAAAAGTAAAAATAACGGGAGTAGGAGTACTCCCGTCTTTACCCTAATAAAACCCTAAACCAGCAAAATTTTTTGTCTTTAAACTACAAACTCTTTTAAATATTTTTAACATGGCAGCTGAGCAAAAAAAAGTTGCCAATACTATGCCAAAGGAATATAATGTGCAAAACTTAGAAAATATAGCAGGATTTTACTACAAAAGATCAAATTTTTTCAATTACTTCAAACAAGGCCATTTTACTACCTTTGCACCCATTTAAAAGTTTAGATAGAGGGAAAGTATATGGCTAGCAGATACAAAGAATACCAGCAATTGAATTTACCGCTTATTGGGGAAGAAATGCTGGCAAAATGGGAGAAAAACAATGCTTTTGAAAAAAGCGTCAGTTTAAGAGAAGGTCACCCTCCTTTTGTTTTTTATGAGGGTCCGCCAAGTGCCAATGGTTTACCCGGCATTCATCACGTAATTTCCAGAACACTTAAAGATCTTGTTTGCAGGTATAAAACCATGCAGGGTTTTCAGGTAAAACGCAAGGGTGGCTGGGATACACATGGGTTACCTGTAGAATTGGGGGTTGAAAAACTATTAGGTATCACAAAAGAAGATATCGGTAAAAAAATATCTGTGGAAGAATACAATGCCACCTGCCGCAGGGAAGTATTAAAATTTAAACATAAGTGGGATGATATTACCAAAAAAATGGGTTACTGGGTTGATTTGAACAATCCTTACGTAACTTTTGAAAATAAGTATGTAGAAACATTGTGGTGGTGTCTGAAAGAATTGTATAAAAAAGGGCATTTGTATGAAAGTGTAAGCATACAGCCTTACTCACCTGCAGCAGGTACAGGTTTATCAAGTCATGAATTGAACCAGCCCGGCACATATAAAGATGTAAAGGATACAAGTGTAGTGGCCATGTTTAAGGCAATAAAAAATGAAAAATTAGAAATTCTAAATGTTGATGGTGAAGTATTTTTTATGGCCTGGACTACCACCCCATGGACGTTGCCTTCTAACCTGGGCCTTACAGTTGGATCAAATATTGATTATGTCTTGGTAAAAACATTTAATCCGTACACACATAAGCCTAATAATGTAATTCTTGCCAAAGCCTTAATCAGTAAATATTTTAAATCCGAAGATGAGAATGGAGATTTTGAAAATTATAACATAACGGCAAAGTTGTTACCCTGGAAAATTTTAGCTGCATATAAGGGTAAAGATTTAGAAGGGCTTGAATACGAACAGCTCCTTCCTTCCGAAGCCAATACAATTGAAAAAATACAGGAGTTAACACCTGGAGCTAATCCTTTTAAAATTATTTCCGGTGATTTTGTTACAACAGAAGATGGAACAGGAATAGTTCATACATCCCCGGCATTTGGCGCAGACGATTATAAAGTTGGCAAGAAAAATAACCTGGGCATACTAACCCTTGTAGATAAGCAGGGAAAATTTGTAGATGGTGTGGGTGAGTTTAGTGGCCGCTATGTAAAAAATTACAAAGATGAAAAAAACTATGTTGATGTAAATGTTGATATTAGTGTAAAGCTTAAAAAAGAGAATCGTGCTTTTAAAGTTGAAAAATACGAACACAACTATCCACACTGCTGGCGTACCGATAAACCCATTATTTATTATCCGTTAGATGCCTGGTTTATAAAAACAACGGCTGTAAAAGACAGGATGGTGGAGCTTAATAAAACCATTAACTGGAAACCTGCGGCCACCGGCACAGGTCGCTTTGGTAACTGGCTGGAGAATATGGTGGACTGGAATCTTAGCCGCAGCCGTTATTGGGGTACACCTTTACCTATCTGGCGCACAGAAGATGGTGAAGAGGATAAATGTATTGGTTCTATTGCAGAACTAAATAGTGAAATAAAAAATGCCAGAGAAGTTTTAGGCGGTGAAACCAATAAACATTACCTCCATGAAAATTTACTGGATCTGCATAAACCTTATGTAGATGATATTATTTTGGTAAGCAATAATGGTAAACCAATGAAAAGGGTTTCAGATCTGGTAGACGTTTGGTTTGACAGTGGTGCAATGCCTTATGCACAATGGGGATTACCGGATACAACCTCTAATGAATTTGGCCCGTTAACTACAGAAAACTTCTGGCAATACCATGCTGCTTCAAAAAGCAATCCTATAGAGGGAGCCTTTCCGGCAGATTTTATTTGCGAAGGTGTTGACCAGACACGTGGCTGGTTTTATACTTTACACGCTTTAGGTGTTTTATTATTTGATAGTGTTGCCTATAAAACCGTTGTAAGTAATGGGTTGGTATTGGATAAAAACGGCAATAAAATGAGTAAACGCCTCGGAAACGTGGTAGACCCATTTAATACTATCGATACTTTTGGCGCAGATGCCACCCGCTGGTATCTGATTACCAATGCTTCGCCCTGGGATAGTCTAAAATTTGATGTGGAAGGTATCAAAGAAGTACAACGGAAATTTTTTGGAACATTGTATAATACCTATCAGTTTTTCGTGTTATACGCCAACGTAGATGGATTTGCTTTTAAAGAAGACTATATTCCCTTAAAAGACAGGCCTGAAATTGATCAATGGATCTTATCTGCCCTTAATTCTTTAATAAAAAATGTACAGGTTAGCCTGGATGAATACGAGCCCACCCAAGCTGGCCGTGCTATTGAAGATTTTGTTGATACTCTTTTAAGTAATTGGTATGTAAGGCTTTGCCGCAGGCGTTTTTGGAAAGGCGAATACGCAAAAGACAAGATATGCGCTTATCAGACATTGTATGAATGTTTGGAAACTCTCTGCAAACTGATGGCACCTATCGCACCATTTTTTTCAGACTGGTTGTACAATAATTTAAATTCAGTTACTCACCGGTTTAATAATGAATCTGTACATCATACTGATTTTCCGGTGGCCAATGAGGGTATGATAAATATTAGCCTCGAAAATAGAATGCAACTTGCGCAGGATGCTTGTTCCTTAATTTTATCATTGCGCAAAAAGGTGAATATTAAAGTACGCCAGCCTTTGCAAAAGGTTTTTATTCCTGCAATTGATGCTGATATGGCGGCAAGGATAAAACTGGCAGAAGAAATCATTAAAGCTGAAACCAATATTAAAGAGGTAGATATTTTAGGAGCAGAAAATGATTTTATTCAAAAAAAGGCAAAGGCTAATTTTAAAACCTTAGGAAAAAAACTGGGTGCCAGAATGAAATGGGCAGCTGAATTAATTGCCGCATTTGATAATGCAGCGATAGATAAAGTTCAGGATGGACCCTATTTATTAAATCCTGACTACGAAGTTAACAAAGAAGAACCTGTTTTTATAACCGCTGAGGATCTGGAAGTTTCTACCGATGAAATTCCTGGTTATGAAGTAGCAAATAAAGGAAGTTTAACCGTAGCTTTAGATATTACAATCACTGATGATTTAAAAAAAGAAGGCAACGCAAGAGAGTTTGTGAATAAGATTCAAAATATCCGGAAAGAAAGCAATTTTGAATTGACAGACAGAATAATTGTGACAGTATTGCAAAATGAAATAGTACAATCTTCATTAAATCAATATAAAGATTATATTTGCGCCGAAATTTTGGCAGATTCGATTGCTTTTTTACCCGTACTAAACAACGGCACTGAAATTGAAGTGAACAATTCCATCTTAATAATAAACGTAGTTAAAAAAGAAGAGTAGTATGGCAACAACAAAGAAAGCAGCAGCAAAGCCTGTTGTAAAATCTGCCCGAACTTCTGGCAATAAAACCGCCAAACCAGTAAAAAAAGCGGTACCTCTAAAAAAAGTAGTCCTTAAAAAGGCTATAGTAAAAGCTGCTGGTAAAAAAGTAATAAAAGCTGCGTCAAAACCTATTAAATCCATAGTAAAAGTCGTAATTAAAAAAGCTGTGCTTGTTAAAAAAAATACATCTGTACCAAAGGTCATTCAGGGTAAAAAACAAGTAAAGCCAATTGCAAAGCAAGTTAAAACCCCGGTTAAATCAGTTAAACCGGTTGTAAAACAAGTTATTAAAAAACCTGTAGCAATTAAATCTGCTCCTGTAAAAGCTGTTCCACCAGCGTTAAAATCTATGGCAAAGAAAGAAGAAATTAAAAAAATAGTAGCCAAACCAAGTGGTGAAAAAGCATCTGCGCCGGCCAAACCGGTAGCCGAAGTAAAGGCAAAGGATATTAAAGTTTCTGCCACAAAGCCTGTAGTAATTCCAAAAATTACTACTAAAACTGTGCGCAAATACCAACCGGATTTTACAAAGTCTGTTTTGGATAAAACTGAAAGAGATCCCGGTGCGCCAACACAACGTTATAGTGATCCAGAATTACTTGAATTTAAAGAACTAATTCAGCGAAAACTGGAAGCTGCCAAAAAAGAGTTATCATATTTACATGGTTTAATTACCAGAAAAGATGAAATGGGAGGCGATGAAGGTGATAACCGGTATATGACTATGGAAGATGGAAGCCTTAGCATGGAGAGAGAACAATTGAGCCAAATGGCAAGCCGCCAGATTACTTTTATTGATCATCTTGAAAAAGCCGTCATGCGGATTGAGAACAAAACCTACGGAATTTGCCGTGTAACCGGTAAGTTAATTGATAAAGCCCGTTTACGTGCAGTGCCACATGCTACGCTAAGTATTGAAGCCAAAATGGGTGCAGTAAAATAACTACAACTATTTTTAATTGCAGGGGAGAATTGTTTGAACAATTCTCCCTTACTTTTTTTGGTAAAAATTTCTCTCTTATTTTCTAAGCCTAAATTGCAGCTGACTTAAATAGGGTCTGCTCAACAACTCTAAAACGTTGGTATATTTGAGTTGTAGGTCAAATAAAACATTTGAGATGCAAGCCAAACCAATAAAAGCAGTAAAAAAGCGTGCAGCAACTCCGCAGTATGTTAGCCCAAACCAG
>NZ_JACMOO010000367.1 GCF_014377975.1 Ferruginibacter sp. | reverse complement strand
CTCGTAGTTGTGGAAACACAATGGTCAGTCGTGAGGCCCACAATTACAAGCTTAGAAATGTTTTCAATATCAAGACGTTCTTTTAAGTCGGTCCCAATAAAAGCGCTGTTAACATTTTTTTTAATAACCGGCTCCCCATCGATTGGCCTTACTATCTCTTTAAACTCATTTCCTGAATGGGTTTCGTTAAGCGGTGAAGTAGGTATGGTAGAACAATGCTTAATATGAAAAATAGGAAGGTGGTTGGCTCTCCATAGTTGCAAGAGTTCGCCTGCATTATTCTCAGCTTCGGGATTATTTCTTTCTCCGCCCCAATACTTTATATCGTCAAAGGCTTTTTGGATGTCAATTAGGATTAATGCGGGTTTGTCAGATTTTGAAATACTCATTAGAATTGTTTTTAATTATTTTATGGTTGTTTATTGCTTACTTGACTTCAGGGTTCACAGCTTACGCTTTAAGTGTCGTTCTTGTGAAATAATCAACATCCGGGGCTGCGCCTTTTCATTTGCCGATTGAATTATTTTTAAGTTACGATACTGATGTGTATCTCTATTTGGTTAAGATTGGATACTTTACAATTCTGTCAGTTCTAAGAATTTAATCAGTGGGAAACTTTCTGTTAATGTTTTCTCACGATTTTGGTCATTATAAGAACAGGTCTCTCTAGTTCATCAAAGATTGTCTCGAAACAGGATTTCCGTGAACCAGGTAAAATAATTCGGTATCTTGTTATCTTAATATTTTCAAAACTCGTTTTTGTTTCAATTACTTTGACATTTACAAAGCCTGTGGTTTGCATTCAAACTTAAATTTATTCGGGATATAATCTTCGGATTATGCCTTGAGATTTCATAGAGTAAAGTTGAACTATAATTTAAAATCTCTGTGGACAATTGTATGTCAGATCCGGACAGAAGCGGATTTGTTTAAAGACGGTAAATAAACTCCAATTAAATGATAGGTTTTTTATTTCGAAAGCACGGGTTATTTCCCCACTGAGGTTTTTCGTTGAAGATTCGCCACAATAACCCCGCTGATAATCAGTCCGACAGCTATTATTACCCGTAGCGTTATATTTTCGTCTAATATCAACCAACCAAGGAAAAGAGCTACCACTACATTTATATAGGCAATCACTGATACCCGGGTAGATGGAAGCTTCGATAAAGCATAATTATAGGATGTATAACCAACTACAGAACCGAAAACGGCCAGGTAAAGAACAGCCAGCAAACTGCGTTCACTCCAATTCTGCAAGGCTCCACCGGGATTGACAAATAGCTGCATGATTACCAGCAGGAACCCGGCAAAGAGCATTTGTACACATAAATTCACAATAATATTGCCGGGATGGGCTGCACTCCGTTTGGTATAAACCGTTCCTAATGCCCACATCATTACTGCTATTAACATAGCACCTATTCCCAAACGGTATTCCGGATTAAAAAGGTCGGCGATGTTGTTCTGATAGATCAAGTACATTCCGGATATTCCGAGTAAAATGCCTGTAATAATTTTGAAGGAAGGCTTTTCATTACCCAAGCTAAGATTGATGACCAGTACACTTAGCGGGGATAAAGTGGATATCAGCGCCGCCAACCCGCTCGAAATGTATTTTTCTGCAAAGGTAGTCAGGCCGTTGGCCAGAACGATCGACATGAATGCAATGATCATATTTCGTTGAAGTCTGGGCCAGTTCATTTTTTCCAATTTTTTGGACCCGGCCAGGTAAGCCAGGAAAATCAGCCCTGCAATCACGTTACGTAACCCGGTCACTAATAAAGGAGGGATCGTTTCTACACCTATCCGGATGGCCAGAAAGGTGGTGCCCCAGAATATAGCAACAGAGAAAACGGCAATAAACAGTTTTAGATTAAATTTTGCTGGCATCCAAGATGACTTATGGTTTTCGTTTATTACCAATATTATTTCTTTTTTCATTTTTTTCTTTTAACCTCAATATTTAATTTCTGATTATTAAGAAATTCCCTGGAACAAAGTTGAAATATAATTTGAAATATAAGTGGACAACTGTATGTCGCATCCATTTTTAATGATATAACGTTTCATGTTTTAATTGTTATGGTAGGTTATTTTTTTTTAATCTTTTTGTATTTTTATTGCCCTGTTATGATAAGCAACAATTATGGGGTTTGGAACTTGTCCATCTTTAACCTCACCGCATTTCGCCTTTTTTTAAATAATTACTATGTGGTGCGTTTGTTATTTTATTTAGTAAATGCTGCTTCAACACCACTTTCAAGCCATAGAAATTTTTTCATATATCCTGATTGCGCAATTTCGTTTTTCAACGATTTTACAGATTGCTTAAAATGCCACCATCCTTCATAATGTATAGGAATTACAACACTTGGGTTCAGGAGTTTGGTTACTTCAATTGCTTCTTCCCCATTCATTGTTACCCTCATATTTCTTTTCAAATAGGGGAATGCACCTGCGCCTAAATGTAAAATAGCAGTGTCAACTTTCTTCCGCCTGTTAAGTTCGTAAATGCCTTCAAAAAGAACTGTGTCTCCGGAAATATATATACAGCCATTTTTCTGTCCGTCCCATTCAATGGTAAAGCCTAAAACCTTCCCCATCACTTTATCCAACCTTTTTATATTTGTATGTTGTGCTGGTATGGCAGTTATTTTCAATCCTTTTACTTTGTCGTTTTTAACTGCATATTCTTCCCAATTTTCAAGACCGATGACGTTGTCGTTTTTTAAACGTCTTTCTGCATCCTTAGTGGATAG
>NZ_JACMOO010000366.1 GCF_014377975.1 Ferruginibacter sp. | reverse complement strand
TATATTGGTATTGAAATAGAATCGATCACTAAAATAGCGGTAAAAAATATCTGGCTTAAAAAGTTGAATTAAGCACCGATGGCGAAGCGCATGAAACCCGTCTTAACCCTTGTTATTCCAAGTAACCGTTAACTGGTATTCATCAATAAATAAAGCGGGGAGGCACACATCCTGTATCAGACAGGATGTATTTTTTTTCTGACAGATTTAATAAAACTAAAACTTAGAAACTTACCTTGTTTATAAGTTGCAACCGTTCCGCCTGTGCAGGATATAAATCAGCTGTCCATGAATGCAGGTCGCTGCTTTCGATTGATATCGCACTAAAATCATTCTGTAGCATACTAAGTTTTACAAGGTAGACACCGGTCATCAAATGCTTATCAGCATTGTATCTTTATGTAGCGCAATGGTACCAACTCAGGCTGACGATAAAGCTTTTTAAAAACTATTTCATTGATATGTCTTCTTCCTGAATTTGATTTGAATATATTCAAATCGGTTATTTTTAATTAAGAAACATTTCATCTACAAGCAGCAACTTTCTGTCTTTTTTATCAACATGCGGTTTGGCAATTATCTTAAGACAAGAAACCGTAAGCGGCTTGAAAGATACTTCCATCGTCTTTAAAAGTTTATCCTTCTTTTTAGGAAGTGGTGGCTTGATGGATGCTATTAATTTTAATTGCTTTTCATTTTCACCACCCCATATTTCTACTATATCCGGAGGATAAATACCGGTTTCTTCTTCCACCATAAAATGCAATCCAAATGAAGACAAGGTAATCGGTTTATTAAAAAAAGCTACGAGCCCCAGATCATTGCTGCGTGAACCGGCCCAGAAGTTGGCCCAGGCAGGATTGTTGGCACCCATTGCACCCAGCCTTGTGTCAAAAAAAGTATTGGCGCCTTCTGCCTGGTGATTGCCGTTTAAGGGATACAATAGCCGGACACTATCGGGGATAAAAGTATTTTTTAGAAAGTCAAATTCAGCTATATCACTGCTAAACCATCCTGCTTTATATGCTTTGGCTTTTATTTTTGTATTCTTGCTGATGATCGTATTATTTTCAAATATTGGTGCATGAATACTGTCGGGTTCAGTACCATCTAAAGTATAGCGTATTTCCACTCCTCTTATGGGATGTCTTAATAGTACTGCAATATTTTCTCCAAAAACCAGTGTATTGTTTTTTACCTGTGGCGAATTTAATTTCAACGTATCCATTCCATCGTTACTAAACCCTGCAATAAATGTAATGTCTTTAAAAGCATGTTGTAATGCTATAATTTCCTGCACAGAAATACCCGTGTTCCAAATGGAAATTGTTTTAAGTTTTCTTAATGCAACTAACTTTTCTTTCAGTCCGTTATAAGTAATCCTGGTTCCGGAAAGTGAAAGGGTATGTAGATTCTTCAACGAAGTAAGGGCGTTCAATCCATTGTCGGTAACGTCCGAAAAATTGAGATCAAGCCGGCGCAGATTTTCAAATTGGCTGATCGATTTCAGGTCTGCATCCTTTACCGGAAGTTTATTAAGATTGAGTGAAACAACCTGTTTTTTAATTTCAATCAGTTCTTCCAATTGTTTTATAGAGTATGCATCCCGGTTATAAATATTTACATCAAGTGCAGGCGATTGTTTTGCAAAATGCGCAATGGTTCGGTAGTTGGTGTTTAGTTTCGTGATCGTTTTTTCGTCTGCAGCGGGAAACCCGAATATAGCAGAAGAATCTATAACAGGGTATAATAAGGCTGTTGCCATTAACCGTAGTGAGTCGTTTACCGTTAATGCAATTACCTTTTTATTAAAACCAGTTTCTTCATTGATCCACAAAGAAAGTAATGCAATTTCTTCACCGGTAAGCTGAGGTTTCCCCGATGGTGGCATGTGCTTTTCTTCATCCAGTGAAAGATGCACACGTTCCAGTAATAAACTGATGGCTGTGTTGCCTGGCACAAATAATTTTCCCGATTTTCCACCCTTCATTACACCAATGCTATCTGTCAACGCCAGTTCACCTTTTAATTTATGCATGTTGTGGCAACTAACACATTTCCTTTCTAAAATGGGTTGAATAACATCGGCAAAAATAACAGCGGTTTCTAAAGGCACCGTTGCTTTTGTAAATGTAGCGGTGATGGGTTGCATAATAAAATTGTCTCCATGGGTTAACGCGGCACCATAATGGCCCGTCATTATAAGCACACCCGCAACTATCAACGCATTGACACCCGCAATCCGCATGTTATACCATTTTTTATTTCTTAGCCAGTAAATAAGGGAAGCAATAAAAAAAAGTGCTGCCCCCATCCACTTGTGCCATAGCAGGGTATCGCCGGTATAGCCTTCTTCGCGGGATAGAAACAGACCCATGATAACTGTAATGCCGGCGAGCAATGTTCCTGTAAGTAACAACGACCGGGAAAAATTAGTATAAAAAGTATTTGCGTTATTGCCCGGGCGAAAACGAAAAAAATCCATCCCTAAAGCGAGGAGCAGTATCACAATCGGAAAGTGAAGCACCAGTGTGTGCAGTCTGCCCGCAGGTTGTAACCAGTAAGGCAGCACTAATTTGTTGGTAAATAATACCAGGAACAGGATAAAAATATTGAAGATTATTAAAATCCGTTCTCCTGCTTGGGTGAGTTTAGCGTTCATTAAAATATATGATCTGAAGGATAAAGGTGTTAAGATAATTTAGCTGATGATATCACGGATTACTTTTCCTGAAACATCGGTTAGCCTGTAACGGCGGCCAAGGTGTTTAAAAATAAGTTTCTCATGATCCAATCCCAATTGATTTAAAACGGTGGCCTGAAAATCATGAACATGCACAGGGTCTTTTATAATGTTATAGCCCAGTTCATCTGTTTCGCCATACACAATGCCGGGTTTAACACCGCCACCAGCCATCCAAATTGAAAAACAGCGGGGATGGTGATCCCGTCCGTAATTATCTTTTGTAAGTGTTCCCTGTGTATAACTGGTACGGCCAAATTCGCCACCCCATATCACCAATGTTTCATCAAGTAAGCCACGTTGTTTTAGATCGGTAACCAAGGCAGCCGAAGCCTGGTCCACATCTTTTGCCTGGTTTGTAATTTCAAAAGGAAGATTGCCATGCTGGTCCCATCCCTGGTGATACAATTGCACAAAGCGTACGCCGTTTTCAGAAAGTTTGCGGGCCAATAAACAATTGGCTGCAAAAGTACCGGGTACCAAACAATCGGGGCCATACATATTTACAATACTGTCTGGCTCCTTTGACAGATCCATAACTTCCGGCACGGCAGTTTGCATGCGGTAAGCCATTTCATATTGTTTTATCCTGGTTGTTATTTCAGGGTCTCCAAATTGTTTATAAGAAAGCTCATTTAACTCAGAAAGATTATCTAACATATCTCTTCGCTCACTCCTGTTCATTCCATCCCGCAGGTATAATACAGGATCTTCCCCTTTACTAAATTGAACACCCTGATGAACAGAATCTAAAAAACCATTTGACCATAGTTTTGAATAAACGCCTTGACCGTTACCAATACCTCTTGAAAGTAAGACCGTAAATGCCGGCAGATTTTTATTTTCATTTCCTAAACCATAGCTTAGCCAGGAGCCCATGCTGGGGCGGTTACCCTGTTGTGCTCCTGTTTGAATAAATGTTAAGGCGGGATCATGATTAATAGCTTCTGTGTACATCGATTTTACAATGCAAAGATCATCCACAATCTTTGCAGTATAAGGTAAAAGATCGCTTATCCATGTTCGTGATGCTCCATATTGTTTAAAATCGACGAACGAACCTACCAGCGGAAAGGAGGCCTGATTAGCCGTCATGCCGGTAAGCCGCTGTGTACCCCTGACAGAAGGAGGAATTTCCTTCCCGGTCATTTCACGCAGCTTAGGTTTATAATCAAACAACTCCTGTTGCGCCGGTGCTCCATTCTGAAATAAATAGATTACCCGTTTAGCCTTGGGTGCAAAATGTGGAATGCCTGGGGGAAGACCGTCTTCATCAGCACCGCTGCCGCCAAAGAGATCAGGCATCAGTAAAGATCCAAGTGCTACACTTCCAATGCCCAAACTCAGCGTGGAAAGAAAACGCCGCCTGTTAAAATTGAAGCCATGTTCCAAAATTTCTTTTTCCATGTACAGATATTTAAATGTTTTGCAAGCTGTAATTTTTCATCGGGTACATAATAAAATGTCGCCTTAGCAAGTGGGCGGCGGGAACAGCTACCACGACTCACCCCAGGTCGGCGTCGCCACAGACCAAATCACAAACGACCAATTTAAATGTACCCTTTGCATTACGACTTTGTTATAGTTTCCTCCAGGTTATAAATGGTTGATATCACCCTCATCATTGCTGCCAGTTGTTTTATATCCACTTTTTTAGTAAGCGGATACTCGCCTACAGCGAGCGCTTTTTGAGCTATTGGTTCACTTAAAGTATTTACTTCTTTATTGTAATAATTGGTCAGTACTTCCAGCTCCTTTTCAACCGGCTTTCTGCATACGATTAACCTGAAAGCTTTAGTGATTTTATTTTTTGTGTCGCTTTTTTCCTGCAACAATTTCGCTGCCAGTACTCTGGAGGCCTCCAGTACCGTTGGATCGTTCATCATTACCAACGCCTGTAAAGGTGTATTGGTTCTCAACCTCCTCATTTCGCATATATCCCGGTTGCTGGCATCAAAAATAGCAAGCGAAGCTGGAGGCACTGTTCTTTTAATTAGTGTGTACATGCCCCTCCGATAAAGTTCCGTGCCATGGTCCTGCATGTAAATAGATAACAAGCCGCGACCAGAAGTTGCGCCTTCCCATAAACCCGCAGGCTGGTAAGGCTTCACACTTGGACCGCCAATACTGTTATTGAGTAACCCACTGCTTGATAGTACCAGATCCCTGATCAGTTCTGCGGCAATGCGATACCGTGGTCCCCTGGCCAGCAAAATATTATCCGGATCAATTGCCAGCTTTTCCTTTGTAACTATTGCAGATTGCCTGTAGGTAGCAGATGTAACCATTTGTTTTACGAGGCGCTTGATGTCCCAGTTATGCTCTATAAAATCAACGGCCAGCCAGTCAAGCAAAGCGGGATTGGAAGGAAGTTCTCCCTGCATTCCAAAATCTCCGGAAGTTTTTACAATACCTCTGCCAAAAAATTCCTGCCACAATAAATTTACATACACCCTCGCCGTAAGCGGATTGTTTCTATCAAATAACCATTTAGAAAGGCCCAGCCTGTTTTTTGGCAAGTCTTTATTAAAAGGCAAGATTGCTGCCGGTGTTCCTGGTTCTACTTCATCGCCCGGGGCATCGTAATTGCCCCGTTTAAGGATATGTGTTTTACGGGCCGTATCAAGGTCACCCATTACAGATACGATGAGTTTTCCGGTATCTGTTTTGTTGATAAAAGTAAGCACCGATTTTACATCCTCACTCGTAATCTGCATCAATGGCTTTTTTGCATAGGTTTCAGGACCACCAATAACAGATTCAATACCTACCTCTTTTACACTATTAAAAAAAGCGAACATCTGGTAATACTCTTTCTGTGAAAAAGGATCGTACTTATGATCGTGGCAATGCGCACATTCAAGCGTAACACCCAGCAACCCTTTTCCAAAAAGGTCATTGCGGTCAGTTACGTACATCGTTCTGTATTCTTCCGGTATAACGCCGCCTTCTTCTGTTATTTTATGATTGCGGTTAAACCCTGTTGCCAGTAATTGTTCTTTGGTTGAATTGGGCAACAGATCACCCGCCAGTTGCCATGTTACAAAATCATTGTAGTGCATGTTTTCATTAAATGCATGGATCACCCAATCACGCCATGGCCATTGTGTTCTATAGCCGTCATCCTGGTAACCGTGCGAATCGGCATATCTTGCCAGATCGAGCCAGTGCAATGACATTTTTTCGCCATAGGCTGGCTTTTGAAACAGCTGATCAACCACTTTTTCATAAGCGGCAGAACTTGTGTCGGCCAAAAATTTATCCATCATTTCTACCGTGGGCGGCAGGCCGGTAAGATCAAGACTCACTCGTTTTAGTAATCGCTCTTTATCCGCTTCTTCATTTGGAGAGAGACCATTTTTTTCCTGGTTGGCAAGTGTAAAATAATCAATCTCATTTCTTGGCCATTGCGTCTTGTTAACCTTTGGCAACGTCGCTTTTTGTGGTGGCACAAAAGCCCAGTGTTTTTCATATTTGGCACCTTGCTTTATCCATTTGCCAATCAGGTCTATTTCGTGCTGTGTTAATTTAAGGTGCGAGGAAAGGGGCGGCATCATAATCGCGGTGTCTTTTGAACTGATCCGCAAAAATGCTTCCGATAGTTCTGGCTTAAACGCTACCAATGCATGCGCAGCCGGGTTCTCTTTCAAGGCCGCAAAAGCGCTGGCTGCATCGTCCATTCTTAAGCCTGCTTTTCGCTTATTGGCATCAGGCCCATGACAAGCCGAACATTTGTCGGACAGAATTGGACGAATATCAAAATTATAGCTAACCGAATCAGGTAATTGAGTAGAGGCCTGCAAGCCTTCGTATTTACTGTGCAAGCTTCGCGACAACAAGAAGAGTAATCCACCAAGCACCACCATCGCACAAATTATTTTCCAGGGAAATTTCATAGAGATACTATATGGGTTTTAGTTTTTTTGATGAATTGAAAATACGAAATTTTTCTCAGTTACCTTCCTATTTTAGATTTATAAATCTTACAGAACCGGTAGTTGTTTCTGTATAGACAAGTTGTTGAATATTTTTTTGATATTGATTATTGTTATTCAGGTATTTTATGGATAGTCAGATAAATATTGTCTTTTATTTTCGTCCGGTCTTTTCCAGTTACCTCTAATCGAAGCCTAACAGTTTGAGCCGGTCCTAATTCTGGAATTTGCAGTAAAATTGATTTCCCATCCGGGGAAAGCACCACACCATTCACCACCAGTTTATCCGTGCCTTCCTTCCCTTTTTCCCGGATGGAATAATCAGCCGAACCATAATTGCTAGTCCATTTGTAATTCCATTGTGTTATGCTGTAGTTGGCGGTATTTTTTACAAGGTTTTCATCTAATGGAAAATTAAAAGTCAATTGAATGCCACCCTTTACAACAGCAACATCTTTTATGAGATGACCATCACCACCTTTGTACCTGATGCGGCTAAGCACACCATATTGAACGGCCTGCGCATCATCCCAGCCTGTGAGTCCGGTTACATAAACCTGCTTATCGGCAGGATTTACAGCCGCACGCTGGATACCGGCATCCAGCTGAAAGGGCAAGGCAACCATTGCACCCTGGGTAATTTCATTCACTTTTTGTGTCATAAAATAATAGGCCCAACCAGTACCATAACTAGTGTGCAGGAATTGGTTACCATACGGCCCCCAGGAGGCATCAGTCCACACACCCCCTCCCGGCGAATTATCAAACTCCTGTGGCAACCAGATTACTGGCGGATAAAAACTTTCAGGTACTTTAACGATTTCCGGACTGATCACATCATTTACCAGTTGGTCTTTGGTAAATATTCTGCCATCGGGGCTCCATTGCCCGCCACTGGTAAGGTTTGGTACATACCCGTAGTATGCACCTTTTTCTATAAGATTGATCTTATTGGCCGGCATCCAGTTGCCTTGGTTATCACTCACAAAAATACGGTCATCAGGTGCCACAGTAACCCCATTGTTCACTCTAAAACCCGTAGCTAAACTTTCGCTTTTTTTGCCATCAGGCGATATTTTCATCAGGTTACCAGGATCTTTATTATCGGTGTACTCACCTGGTTTGGCATAATAAAAATTTCCTTCCCGATCTGTTTCAAGACTGAAATTAAATGCATGAAAAAATGAAGAGATATCTTCATCGGCAAAGAAATTCTCATAGAAATCGGTTTCTCCATCTGCATTCAGGTCATGCAGCAAAACGATTCCATTGCGGGTGGTGACATAGATTTTATCCTGCACTATTTTTAAACCCATCGGTTCAAATAACCCGGTGGCGATTCTCCGCCAGCGAATATGTTCCAGGTTATCGTCGATGCCTTTAGCTTCCCATACATCGCCGGTATAGGTGCCAAGTAAAAGGGTTCCATCACTTTTAAAACCCAGGCAGGTCGGCCTTATCCAGGCATTATAGGCGTTGTTGAATGGCAATGTAATATTGTCGATGGTATAGGGATAATCGGCAGGGATACTCACCAGCTTTGTCTTATCATTGGCTTTTGCATCTTTACGAAAGGTTGGATCAATATGGGCCCGGTTAGCATTTAGCACACCCTTTGTCTCTGTTATTTTTGTCCATTGAGGCTTACTACCTTTGGTCATATCTGCAAGGTTTGGAATAATTTTATTAGTATTCCTTGAAGTGATATAGGAAGAGAATGAGGTTGTAGCCTGCTTGTTCTTTGCCACAAGTTTTAAAACCTGCACCGCTTGGGATACTGCACTCCCCGGTATGGTAAGTACAATATTATTCATAACGTCAACAGATAAGTAAATTCCAGGTGCGCTAGTCACTATGGCGATATTTGAGAAGTTCCGAGTATTGCCCGGATTAGTTGTATCATCTTTTGACAGATGGCCGACTATGAGTTTTTGAGAGGATGTACCAGGTGTAACAGATAATGTTTGCGCCAAAACGATATTTCCTGCTACAGTCAGGGCTTCTGGCAATTCAAAAACATCCCGCCCACCTATGGCATAAGAGAGGATTACTTTTTTATTAAAAACATAGTGACCATGATAATCGAGGAATGCCTTGGGAAGCGGAGACCTTACGCCTGTTGCATTTTGCAGACTGTCCAGTTTATCGTTATAAGTCCATTGCCAGCAATCAATTTCCTTCAGTAGCTTACCTTGTATTACCGGCTCACCTTCACCGCGATATTTTTTGTATTTGGTGGCCGCCAGGTTAAGCTCACCCTGCCATGCTGCCGTGATGCCCATACGAAGCAGATTATAACTTATTTTTATCTGATTGTCCAGTGTAATGGTAAATGCTGAAGTTGTATGGTTTTTAAGTTGGGAATGAATAGCTGTACCATAATTACTGTTGTGGTTAAGGAACCAATCCTGTCCATATTTCTGATATCCTTTCAGGGCCTGGGTTTTTGTGATCGCTGCCTGTTCATTTGCTGAAGTGGTTGTTTTAGGAAGGCTGGCGAGGTATTTTTCTGTGATGGTGAAGTATTGAGCCGGATTAGCTTTCTTCATAAAAGTTTCCCGGATATACTGAATCACATAATATCTTTCAGCAGATGATAGCCAGGTTTGCGGTGCCATCAATCCAGCACCGTTCGTAACAGTACGCCACATCTCGTACGGCTTATTACCAAAGTGTAAATTATCTTTACTAAATGACCTGGCTTGTGGGTAAGATGAAGTGCCGTTTGCACCATGGCAGGCCAAACAGGAACTTTCATAGATCCGTCGCCCCTTTTCGAGTGTTGTCTTGTTTAAACTGCGCAAAACAGTCGCATGATCTATATCCGTCGGGAAATAGCTATTGCTGCTTCTCCAACAAATAATCAATAAGACCACTGGAAGTAACAAGTAGAACTGTTTTTTCATTTGGCTAACAATTTAGCGGTGCAAGTTAAAATCTGCAAGCGTTTTTTTATTTATAAATTGAAACTGCATCGTTTAAAGCTTCGTTAGTTTTACTAATTAACAGCAATTTAAAATGAAATATTTTCTTATCTGTCCTGCCTTGTACTGATCTCGTTTTATATTTCTATGATTAATAATGAAAATATAAATTGATGAGTAGCCCATTCGCCATCTAGAAGTTGTATATCATATACAATACCACACAGAAAAGATTTTCATGGCTATAAACAATTATTGATATTTTAGAATTGGTAAAAATAACAAAACTTTTTTTACTTATAAAGAAGCTCTTAATGTAAGCCTGAATGGTATTTCGGTATGGTCTTTCGAGTTAGATAAAATCAATTGTGCAGCAACTATTCCCATCTGTTAAAAATCTGTAGCGTTGACAGTAACTATTGAAACCTCATAGCCGCTTCACTATACGTTTGGCTCTTACAGACGCACCTGTTGCATCCTTCACCACCCTGCTCCTTAGAGCAACGCAGCATGCAACCGTTTTGATAATGGAGATTACCCTTCCGCCCATCGGGGTGCCTGCTCTTATCTCATAGACAGCTTCGCTGGACGCATACACAAATATTTGCAAAAGCAAGGCTGAACGATGTAATTTTCGGCTTTAGTTCTTTATCAGCTCTAGTTCCCGCTTGACATTAATAATTTAGCTTTTAGTTGCTATCTTCAATTTCAGTTTTTCAATCAGCTTTTGTTCCTGGCTGAACGTTCAATGAATTCCCTGCCTTCCAAATACTCAACATTGTGTTCAATAAAATGAGAACCCTAATTTCCATTACTATCATTCTGACAATTTTTGCTTGTAACGAAAGACATGCCACTAAAGAAATGGCAACAGAAGACCTAAAATACTCAGCATTCTAGTGGCACTTCAATGACCATACAAAAAAAAGGGAATTTTATTTAGACCACTACATTAACATCAAAAAAAATGGAACATACGTTTTAATGCGACACGATGATTGGATGGGTAAGCCAATATATTCAAACGGTTTTATATACAGCAGTATCCTTAATTTAATTGACACTATATTTTTAAAGAGTAAATACAAACCTGATTATACATTTGACATAGAAAGACTTGCTATTTATGATGGATTAACTTATTGTTTGGATTACAAAATTGACGGTAGACAAAATAAAGAAATTCAATTCATTCCTTCAAATAGTCCTGACCATCTGACATCACTTGGCTCCATACTTGACACAATAATATCAAAAGCAATTCAAACAAATTTGGACACCATATTTCTTGAAACGTATAAAGAAAGGTTGATCGAAATTAGTTTACCTAATTTACCTCCTTTGTCATCACCGCCTCCTCCAATCAAGAAGAATCAAAAAAGATTTAACCAATCACATTATAAGCATTGAGAAATTTACTGCACACACGTCGGGTAAGCAAGGGGATTTTCACCCCAGGCTCCTTACGGAAGCGTACGTAAACGGCTCGATTCATACGGCGCTGCAAGATGTCCCAAACAATTGGTAAACCTGTGTTTCCCAAATTATTTGAATGAACATTTTAATCATCGCTTGCGCTTGTTTTATGTTCTCCCATTTTTATAGCTTGGGTATCCCTTCGCTCCTTCCGGCTTTCCCGGCTATCAACACTACTGTGGATACATCCGCCTTTGCTGTGGTTTGTGAAGCACTATTACCGCTTACGGATGCTCTGCTTGCGGCCATATATTCAATACCCGTTTGTACGTTCTGGACATCGGTGCTTCAAACGGTTTTACCCGGGCTTGCATATTCAACAACAGCAATTTCTCCAGTTCCCTGCCTCATCCGGCCTGTGGCCACCTTCTCCAAAGGAAAAGGACAGCGGATGAATTGCAATGCGCCTGTCTGTAAGTACCGCCCGCTTTATGCCGGATGCAGTTAACGGCCACCCTGCAGCCAAATCCTGGCGGCCATTGACAAAAATATCCGGTAAAATTGTTCTCCGGTTAAAAAGAATTTACGAAGCCATTCGCTGTGGGCTACTAGCCTGCACTTATAAAACAGGAATTTTAAAAACGAAGGTTCAAATAATATTACCACAGCCAAAAAACACACCTGAAATAGCCACCAGCATAGAACCGCTGCCAGGCTAAGCCATGTAATTTATTTTTTTGGATACTAACCAGTTAAAAATAATTGTGCCAGTAATAACTACTGTTTATGCCAGACACATAAAATTGAAGTTTACTTTTGTAAATAAACTTATTTTAGTTGTATTGATCAATCCAATGTGATATGAAATTCTGTTCTATTTTAATATTGTTATGCCTGCTGTTTCAAACTAGTGTAAAAAGTCAAAATGAATGGGCTTTAAAAAAAGATAAAAACGGCATTAAAGTTTTTTCAAAAAAATCAGATAAATTTAAATTTGATCAGTTAAAAGTTGAGTGTGTGCTGGATGGCAGGATATCGCAACTGGCTGCCGTTTTGCTGGATGTAAACAACCACTACCAGTGGGTGTATAAAACGTCTAAATCGCAATTACTAAAAGAAGAAAGTGCCAGTCAGGAATTGTATTACAGCGAAATTGACTGCCCCTGGCCATTCGAAAACCGCGACCTTGTTATAAGAATGAGTATCGTGCAAAACACCCTCACTAAAGTAATGACCATTGAAGCAAAAAATGTAAATGATTATGTACCCGACAAACACAATCTTGTAAGAATAAAATATTCAAACGCCACCTGGACCGTTACGCCTATCAGCGATTCGCAATTTAAAGTGGAGTACAGAATTGAAGTTGACCCAGGTAATGGTGTACCTGCATGGCTCCTGAATTTATTTGCTAGCAACGGGCCCTATGAATCATTTGTAAACCTGCGAAAAAGAATGAAATTACCACCTTATGCACACGCAAAATTTCCTTTTATAATTGATTAATAAAATGCTGTGCTCAATAAGACTTTGAATTTTACTGGATTGTATATTGTATTCACCCCCATTTAATTATTTGATCTTGCACAACAGTTTTTCGTTTTGCCTTTTTTATATTTCGTTTTCTTTGTCTGCTTATAATTGGTCTCACTGAGGTCGTTATTAAGTTTCTTTATTTTTTGCAGCCTATCTTTTTGCGCTGTCAAACCATTCAAATTTTTGCCGGCTTTCTTTACTTTATCTTCCTGTTTTTATCTGCGGTTATCATCTTCTTTATTATTTTTTATAGAAAATAAAACCCGAAAACTCCCACCCTTGCAATACCTTTTGTAGCACTACTTACCGCGTTCATGAGCCATTTGGATGCACATGGTGCAATGCCGGTTTTGTAATTATCCATAAAACAATACTGGTGTTAATATCTATCCTTTTCTTTTATCCGCCTTAATATACTTATCCAGCAGGCTCCTGTTAATTTCAGGTATCGGTAGATTTTTTAAAGCTGGTAAGTGTATCAATTTAAATACCGGCTGCAGCTTTTTATAGCATCATCGTCAGACTGTGCAAAAACTAAAAATTGCGGTTTAAAAAAATTTTTTTCGTCCTGCAACTTGTTTTTAATTTCATTACAGGCAATCTGCCAGTCCCTATTTTTTAGGCTGCTATGCCTGTTGATATCATTTGCCATCT
>NZ_JACMOO010000365.1 GCF_014377975.1 Ferruginibacter sp. | reverse complement strand
ATAATGTTGCTTTAAAAAGTATATTATTTTTGGATTTTCCAGCCCCAGAGGAAACGCAGGAGTCTTCTATAAGCCATAGCGTACTCAACGCAGAAAATAAAATAATTAAAAAGATTCCCTTAGTCTTTATCAGTAGCATTTAATCTTTCTTTTAGATACTTTATTGAATTTTAGATATGACTGACCTTGCTGCTTTTTACAAAAAGTAACTACCCTTACAAAACGTAAATCGTATAAAATAAGGCATTGTTGATTTTCATTTGGGTGGTACATTATAAAATCAAGTTATCTTGAACATTATTTTGTACAGATTTTTATATATTAAAACTATCGTTTGCAGCGGTCATTATGAGCAGTTTGTTGGATATTTCCTGTCAACTGAAAAAGTTTTTTAAAAAGTATTTTTAAAATTTGAAACTTTTTATAATTTAAAGATATCGTATTTAGTTAGGAAAATTTCACTTTTTAAACATGTTTTTTTCTCATTTTTAATTCATCGTTTTATTTACCGTTAAAATATTACCGCCATGGGCGGTGGTATTATTTTGATGGCTATCTCATAACTTTATTTTATTGGAAGTACCAACTATAAGAAACTGTCACACGTTGTGTATAAATGCGGCTATCATTTAAACTAAATCCCAAAGTATCGTTTCAGCATGTTATTTTGGAAAGTGAAAATCTTAGTGGAAAATGATATCAGGATGTTCTGTGAATGGAATGCAATTGAAATTTTTGAGATGAATGTTCCAATAGATCATGTGGATTTAGTATGTTCTGCTGTCCCAAAGTTTCGATGTCGGAGTTGATGGAAACCCTCAAGGGAAAGCTGGCAATAAAACTATCTAAAACTTATCCGGAGTTCAAGCAAAAGCCTTATTGCGAAATCATTTTTGGTCTGGATGTTACATTGTTACAATAGTTGGCGATGCAACAATGTACCAAATGGCTTCTTTGCCGGGACCAATATTTTCCTCCTTCCTCCATTGCTATAATCCCCCATCCATCCATTTTTAAATTTAACTGCCTAACTTAGCCTGACTGAAATTTACAGGTTAATTATTGTACGAATGCATTGTTTTAATAAATCACTTTTATTGCTGTTGCTAACAGGTTGTCTATTGATGTCCTGCTCGCCTGATTTGCCAAAAGACGTGGCGGCAGCTTACAAAGAACTGCCCGATAAAATAGATTATAACCGCCTTGTAAAACCAGTGTTATCGGATAAATGCTTTAGTTGTCATGGGCCGGATAAGGCCAAACAAAAAGCTGGCCTGCGGCTCGACATTGCTTCTTTTGCTTACGCCGCCCTTCCCGAAAGTCCGGGTAAAGTAGCCATTGACCCCGGGAGTTTGCAGGGCAGTGAATTGTTTCACCGCATTGTGTCGGATGATCCGGAATACAAAATGCCTTCGTTAAAATCGCACCTGAGTTTATCGGCTAACGAAAAAGCCATTCTGATAAAGTGGATTGAACAGGGAGCTCAATACAAACCACATTGGGCTTTTGTAGCGCCGGAAAAACCGGTAGTTCCAGCAGCATCGGGTAAAGGATGGGCCATCAACCCCATTGATAATTTTATTGCCCAACGGCTTGATCAGGAAAAAATGAAACCATCGCAGCAAGTGGATAAAGCATTGCTGTTAAGAAGGCTTTCGCTTGATCTAACCGGGTTGCCACCTACTACAGAAGAACTGGATATATTTTTAAAAGATGCTGCTGCCAATGCCTACGAAAAACAGGTTGACCGCTTATTGCAATCGCCACACTATGGCGAAAAAATGGCGGTAGACTGGCTGGACCTTGCCCGCTTTGCAGATTCGCATGGCTATACCGTGGATGCGGTGAGGGATGCATCACCTTACCGGGATTGGGTGATTGGTGCGTTTAATAAAAACCTGCCTTATAATACATTTCTTCAGTGGCAACTGGCAGGTGATTTAATGCCACATCCTACCAAAGAAATGCTGATTGCCACAGCCTTTAACCGCATGCACCCCCAAAACCTGGAAGGCGGTATTATAGAAGATGAATTTAAAGCGGAGTATGTAGTGGACAGGGTAAATACTACCAGCATTGGTATGATGGGGCTTACGGCAGGCTGTGCCCGTTGCCACGATCATAAGTTTGATCCTATCTCCCAAAAAAATTATTATGAACTGTTTAGTTTTTTTAACAACGTAAAAGAAGCAGGGCAAATTTCTTTTGATGGCACTATGCCTTCCCCAACTATTTTGTTGCCCAATAAAGAAAAGGAAAATCTGCTGCGTTTTATCAATGATACCATTGCAATACAACAACAAATAATTACAGCGACTGCTGCCAATACATCTCCTGATTTTGATAAGTGGTTACTATCAAAAAATTATGCAGCCCTGCAACAACAAAAAATACCACAGGCAGGCTTACAGGGGCGCTATGTGTTTGATGATGGCTCTCTTAAAAACAGTGTATCTGGCAAACCTGCCGGTGGCATGAAAAGAGGGCTTGGCGCAGAAAAAGGTGAACCGCCGGTCTTTGAACGCAAAGACAACGGTAAGGCACTTGCGTTGGGCGGTGATGAATGGCTGGATGTTAAACCGGTAGGAGTATTTCGCAAGGCAGATCCTTTCACCGTTCACCTTGATATTTTTGTTCCGCAAAATTTTAAGGAGGGCGTTATTTTTCATAAATGCATTGCAGAGCGTTTGTACAATTACCGCGGCTATCACCTGTATTTTAAAAACGACCGGCTGGAAATGAACCTCTCCCATGCGGCGCCATCCAACGCCATTTCTAAAGTTACCAAAGCAGTTTTGCCAAGAGAAAAATGGATAGCTGTTACAGTAACCTATGATGGCAGTTCAAAAGCCGCAGGCGTAAAATTATACCTGGATGGAAATGAAGCCCCCATGGAAACCACCATGGATCAACTGGCGAAAGATATTTTAATCAATGGTGACAATCAGCCGGGGCTGCAAATTGGCGGGTGGGACAGAGGCCTTGGTTTTAAAGGCGGTAAGGTAGATGATATAACGGTGTATAACCGGGCACTTACTGGTTTTGAAATAAAAGTATTAGCCGGTCAGGCAAATTGGGCATCAGTTGCAGGTAAACTGCCGCAACAGTTATCGCTTGCAGAAACAACCATTTTAAAAGACTATTATTTATCTGCTGTAAACCCAGGCATACTTGCCCAAGAAAAGAAGTTACAGCAGTTGCGCAACCGGCTGGCAGACGCTACCGAAAATATTCCGGAGCTGATGGTGATGCAGGAAATGCCGCAGCCCCGCAAAACACATATATTATTAAGAGGCAATTATGATGCGCCGGGCGAAGAAGTTTCGCCCAATACACCGGCTGCTATTTTACCCTTTGCACCCAATTTACCCCGCAACCGTTATGGCCTGGCTTTGTGGATGACGGATGCCAAACATCCACTCACGGCAAGGGTAGCCGTTAACCGATACTGGCAAAACTTTTTTGGTACAGGGTTGGTAAAAACAAGCGAAGATTTTGGTAACCAGGGCGAGTTGCCGAGCCACCCGGAACTGCTCGATTGGCTGGCCGTAAATTTTATGGAATCTGGCTGGGACGTAAAAAAAATAAATAAGCTCATTGTACTATCTGCCACGTACCAGCAGTCGTCTGTAGCAACTGCGGAGCAAAAAGCCAAAGATCCTGCCAACCGTTTATTATCGCATGGTCCGGCAGTGAGGTTAAATGCAGAAATGATGCGGGACAATGCCTTGGTGGCCAGCGGTCTGTTGAACCCCATTATAGGGGGTAAAAGCGTAAAGCCATACCAGCCGCCGGGTTTGTGGGAAATTAACAATACCAGTTACCAGGCCGATTCTGGTACTGCTGTGTACCGGCGCAGTTTGTATGTAATTGTAAAACGCTCGGTACCCAACCCAACCTTATCAACTTTCGATGGAAGCTCAAGGAGTTATTGCATTATGCGGAGGCAGCAAACAAACACGCCCTTGCAGGCATTGGTACTGTTAAATGATCCCACTTTTGTAGAGGCTTGTAAAGTGTTGGGCGAACAACTCTCCAAAGAGCCAACCGTTGCCGAAGGCATCAAAAATATCTACCGAAAATTAACCGGCGTAGTGCCGGATGAAAAGGAATTATCCTTGCTGCAAAAACTGCAATCAACCGAACTGGAAAAATTTAAAAAAGATATACGTAAAGCAAAAGGCTGGTTAGCGGCAGGGCAATACTTGGTAGATAAGGATACAGATGCGGCCACGGTGGCAGCCAATGCTGTAGTGGCAAGTGTAATATTAAATTCAGATGCGACAATAACAAAAAGATAAGCTATGAGTGAACATCATCATGACCCGTTTAAACCACACTTGCCTGAACTGGAGCAATTGAAACGCAACTGGGACCGGCGTAATTTTCTTATCAAAACCTCTATGGGTATTGGTGCGGTGGCACTGGGTTCTTTGCTTGGCAATGGTTTGTTTGGAAAAACAAGTAAGGTTACAGCAACGGCTAATACAGGCACAGCCGACGAAAACCTGGAGGCAGAAATTTTACGAGCTATTCCGCATTTTGCTCCAAGGGCCAAAAGGGTTGTGTATCTTTTTATGGCTGGTGGCCCGTCGCAACTGGAGACTTTTGATTACAAACCAAAATTGGTTGATATGTTTGGTAAGCCGTTGCCGGATTCTGTGCGGCAGGGTCAGCGCTTAACGGGTATGAGCGCCAACCAAAGTATTTTACCTATTGTGCCTTCCATTTATAAATTTAACCAGCATGGGGCTTCGCAAACTTGGGTGAGCGAATTGTTGCCGCATACTGCTGAAGTGGTGGATGATTTGTGCATCATCAAAACCGTTCATTCAGAAGCCATCAATCATGACCCCGCCATTACTTTTTTTCAAACGGGTAACCAGTTGCCGGGGCGGCCTTCCATCGGTTCATGGATAAGTTATGGCCTTGGGTCAGACAATGAAAACCTGCCTTCGTTTATTGTACTGGTATCTAAAAATGCTGTAAAAGATCAGCCCTTGTATGCAAGGTTGTGGGGTAATGGATTCCTGGCTTCCGAATACCAGGGCGTGCAGTTCAGAGCCGGAAAAGATCCGGTATTATTTCTCGATAATCCGGAAGGGTACGATGGTACAGATAGAAAAGAAATGCTGGAATATCTTACCAAACTAAATAAATTTCAAAATGAAGTGAATGCCGATCCCGAAGTGGAGGCCCGCATTAAGCAATACGAAATGGCTTACCGTATGCAGACTTCGGTGCCCAAGGTAATGGATATTAGTGATGAGCCGCAGGAAGTGTTTGACCTGTATGGTCCGGATAGTAAGGACCCCGGCACTTTTGCTGCCAACTGTATATTGGCGAGAAAATTATTGGAAAAAGATGTAAAGTTTGTACAACTCTATCACCAGGGCTGGGATCACCATGGTGGCTTGCCAGCGGGTATGGCCAAACAATGCAAAGACACTGACCAGGCCACCGCGGCACTCATCAAAGATTTAAAAAGAAGAGGCCTGCTGGAAGATACGCTGGTGGTATGGGGCGGTGAATTTGGCCGTACTGTTTATTCGCAGGGAAAGTTAGCGGCAGATAATTATGGCCGGGATCATCACCCCCGTTGCTTTACTATGTGGATGGCCGGGGCTGGTGTAAAGCATGGCATTAGTTATGGTGAAACAGATGACTTTAGTTACAACATCATCAAAGACCCGGTGCATGTACACGATTTTCAGGCTACACTTTTAAACATCATGGGTATTGATCATGAAAGATTTACTTATAAATTTCAGGGTCGGCGGTTTAGGTTGACGGATGTGGAGGGAAAAGTAGTGAGGGATATTTTGAGTTAATTTTTAGTGGTTATTTGGCGGCTTCAAATAAGTTCCTGGTTTCTATTTTCTTTTTTATCTTGGTATAAAAAATAAAAAAAGTAAGGCCACGAATAAAAAGGCAGAAAAAGTATACTGGTTGCAGTTTAATAAATGAGAATAAAAAAGTTAACCAATATTAAATTGTGAACAATGAATATTTTGATCTTTTAGCTATAGGTTCACAATTACATAACCTAACAAAAAATATAACACACACTAAAAAAAAACTATGCTTTCCAGAAGAAATTTTATCAGGAATTCAACCATGGCTTCAGCCATTACGGTAGCCAAAACCAGCACCGCATTTTCGATATTGCACAAAGAACTTCTGCCAGAAGAACCGTTGATTGGCCATGGTGGATATAAATATAAAGTAGATAAGGGATGGGCAAAAATAAGCCCCAATACCAACCCGGTTTTTAACTGCCACGAAATGGTGCAGGATAGCAAAGGCCGGTTGATTATGCTGGGGGATGATACGCACAATAATATTTTAGTGTTTGACAAATCAGGTAAGTTATTGGATGCCTGGGGTACAGGATTTCCGGGTGGGCATGGCCTCACCATTTCAAAAGAAGGTGGCGAAGATTTTTTACTGATTGTGGATTGTGGCTGGTACCAGGATAGAACCGGCAACTGGAAAGCCCAGGCAGGCCAGGTGGTAAAAACAGATTTGAATGGCCGGGTGATTTTTTCTATTGGTCACCCACGTACCATTGGTATTTATAAAGATGATGAACCCTACATGCCCACGGAAACAGCCGTTGCACCCAATGGTGATATTTATCTGGCTGATGGCTATGGTTCAGATTACATCATTCAATACGATAGCAAGGGCAGGTACATCCGGCATTTTGGAGGCCATCATAATGCCAACCCCGAGCATAATTTATTGAATGCACATGGCGTGGCAATTGATATCAGAGATAAAAATAAACCTGCTCTAATCGTCACATCCAGAGAAGAAAATTGTTTTAAGATATTTTCAATGGACGGTAAATTTATACAACGGGTTGATACACCGGGCATGTATGTTTGCCGTGCTGTGCCAGATGGAGAAAATATTTATTCCGGCGTTTGCTGGTCGAAAGATGCTGCCGGAAATCACGATGGGGATAGTGGTTTTGTAACCATACTGGATGGCAAAAATCAGGTAGTGTCTAACCCCGGCGGTAATGCACCGGTGTATAAAAACAATGTGTTGCAACCCACGTTACAGGCACCTGAAAAAGTGTTTCAGCATTGCCATGATGTATGTGTGGATGAAGATAAAAACCTCTACATCTGCCAGTGGAATGCCAACCATACTACTCCTGTAAAATTAACCCGGGTTTAAATGATACTACTGGATATAACCACTTTTATGGGAAGGCTTCACCCGATGGTAGTACACCTGCCGATTGGTTTTTTATTGCTGGCAGTAGTGTTTGAATTATTGTCGTATGCGCCAAAATTCAGGTATCTTAAAACCGCTGTGCCCATTACTTTATTGTTTGGTTTTATTGCTGCAACAGCGGCCTGTTTACTGGGGTATTTATTATCCCTGTCGGGAGATTATGAATATGGGCAATTAAACCGGCATAAACTTACAGGAATTGCAGTTGCCATCCTCTCGGGTTTATTATTTTTATTCACCACAAAAAAACTAAGCAGCAGGTTAGTTGTTCCTGAAAAAATACTGTCGGTAGTTTTTGTGGGCTTGCTTTTTTTGATGACCTACACCGGCCACCAGGGAGGCAACCTTACACACGGCAGTGATTATTTATCAATGAATGTATTGCAAGGAGGAGAAAGAAAAAAGCCTGCCATTGTTGAAGAAGCTATGTTGTTTGAAGATGTGGTACAACCCATGCTGATACAACGTTGTGGACAATGTCATGCTGCCGGTAAATTGAAAGGGCAATTGTCGGTACAATCACTAACTGCTTTATTGAAAGGAGGTAAAAGCAGGGCTGCAGTAGTGGGAGGAAACTTACAGGAAAGTGAATTGTACCAGCGGGTAACCATGGATCATTCCAACGAAAAATTTATGCCGGCTGATGGAAAGACACCCTTTACAAAACAAGAAGTAGCCATCATAAAATGGTGGATAGAAAAAGGGAATGCAACTGCGGGT
>NZ_JACMOO010000066.1 GCF_014377975.1 Ferruginibacter sp. | reverse complement strand
TGCTAATCTAATAGATTAAGCAGCCATGGCATACTGAGTATTGCCATTTGAAGTTTTGGGTATTCAGATTTAAGTGCTAATTATCCAACGCACTACATGCTTACACTTACAAAGATCTATGCTGTCAAAACCGGTCAGCCCCGGTATTAATTAATAATTAAAAATTAGTAATTAATAATTATTGCAAATTTACTAAAAGTATTTTATTGTGCTTATAAAACTCTTGTCAATACATTTGTAATTCTATTTTATAAAAAGTATCCATGCTTCCACAAAATTTTTACGAAAATAAAATAACTGATTTACAAAAACAATTGCAACAACTGCTGCAAAAAAAAAGTTTATTTGGATGGTTGCGTTTTGCCGTAGTAGTGGTATTGGTTGCCGCCATATATATTTTACTACCATCCGGCTTATTATATGTTGCTGCAGCAGCCATTATTTTAATGATTTTTTTTACCCGGTTATTGTTGATCGACCTCCGCAATAAAGCCAACATAGAAAAAACCCGCTATCTCATCAACATCAATAAAGATGAATTAAAAGCGCTGGCTCATGATTATTATCATTTTGAAGATGGCCTGGCGCATAGCCCCAAAGAACACCTGTACTCCAACGACCTTGATATTTTTGGCAGGGCTTCCCTGTTTCAATACATCAACCGAACCGCCAGTGAAATGGGTAGTGCATTGCTTGCTGACTGGTTGTTACATCCTGCAGACACTGCTATTTTGCAACAAAGACAAACTGCAATAAAGGAGCTCGCCATTGAAACAGAATGGCGGCAACAATTACAGGCCCTGGGCAAACAAAAAAAAATACAAACTGCTACACAACAAAGATTACAAAACTGGTTAAACGAACCTAAAGGGTTTTCATCTGCAAAGTACTGGGCATGGTTGCGCTTTGTTTTACCTGGCATATTGTTAACCATCCTTGCCCTGAATATTGCTGGTATTGTACCTTATCAAATCAGAAACATGGCGCTGTTGGTGTTTGCCATCATCGCATATTTTATTGCTAAAAAAGTGGCGCCCATACATCAATATTTATCTAAAATTGTAAGCGAACTGGAGGTAATGGCAGGTAGTATTGAACTGATAGAAAAACTGCATTGTACAACCGAATTACTTACTGGAATGCAGAAACAGTTTTTACAAAAAAATTATGCTTCATCCTCCGCTTTAAAAGAATTAAAGGGCATTGTAGAAAAGCTTGATCTCAGACTTAACCCTGTAGTATTTATTCCGCTGGACGTTTTGCTGCAGTGGGATCTGCAACAGGTGCTGGCACTTGATAAATGGAAAAAAAAATATCACCAGCATGCCCTGCAGTGGTTTAATATGCTGGCGCAGTTTGAAGCCCTCAGCAGCTTGGCTACATTATCATTTAACCATCCGGAATGGTACTTTCCTGTTTTTAAAGAGTCTCATTTTTTTATGCAAGGCAAGCAAATTGGCCATCCGTTGATCAACGTTTCAAAACGGGTAAACAATGATATCCTCATAAACGAAAGTGGAGAGATTATGCTTATTACCGGCAGTAATATGGCAGGCAAAAGTACTTACCTGCGCAGCATCGGTATTAACGTGGTATTGGCAATGGCAGGAGCTCCAGTATGTGCCGAAAGTTTTACACTTTCGCCTGTACAAATCATTAGCAGCATGCGCATCTCAGACAACCTGGAAGAAAGCACCTCAACTTTTTATGCTGAATTAAAAAAGTTAAAAACGGTGATTGACCTGGTAAATGAAGGTGCCAAAGTTTTTATTTTATTAGATGAAATATTACGGGGTACCAATTCCCTCGATCGCCATACCGGTTCGGTAGCATTGCTGAAACAACTGATCAAAAAGCATGCTGCAGGTATTATTGCCACGCATGATGTAGAGCTGGCTCAATTAAAAGAAACTTTCCCCCGCAATATTTTAAATTATCACTTTGATGCGCAGGTTAGCAATAATGAATTGTATTTTGATTACAAATTAAAAACCGGCGTTTGTGAAAGTTTAAATGCCTCTATCCTGATGAAAAAAATTGGCATTGAGCTTTAATTCCGGATAGGGAATGTTGAATATTGGCTGGTGTAAACAAATCGCAACAATCCGACATTCCGTACCTGAAATACGACGTCCTAATAGTCTCTCACACCATTCCAGGCTGCCAATACTTTTTCGTGTGGATTAGTTTGTAATTGCCAGCTTGTATTGATGAGCATTGTATTGCGTTCACGAGTTGTATAAGTATTCCAGCCAGGATTTCCTGTTGCTGCAAACTTCACCCAAGCGTCCTGCATTTTATCGGCTAATTCCTGCGGTCCACCCAGCGGTCCAAGCATTCCTCTTTCGCCTTTTGATTGCAGGTTATTAAAAACAAACGGCATTTCCAGTCCATGATAAGCACCGTAAATACCTCCCTTAACCGATGAAGGCCAGGCAAATTCGTACATAAAAATTTTTGCTCCTGATTGTGCCTGTGCATTGGCAAACCGGATAGACGGCACCTGTGCCTGGTAAGATGTTAGAATGGCAGAGAATAATTCGCCCAGGTTCTTTTTTGGATACTCTTTTTTAAACACGGCAATCAATGCAGCGGGCGCCGGATGTATTGCCTGCACAGCCTTATTTAAAATAAAATTTAATTTTATTTTTTTGAGCAAGCCGGTAGGTATCAAAAAGAAATTCATTTCATCGGTGTTGTAACCAATCAGTAAATCATAGTCAGCAGCTTGTTTATTTCGGATTTCTTTTAAGGGCATATCAGGAATAATATCGCCATCAATAAAAGGAAAAAATATTGCCACACCGCCCGTTGGATCAGGATGTGTATCAGTTTCAAGGTGCAACATCTTAGGCGTTACTTTTGGTTGAGCGGCTAACAATTGCTCCGGGGTAAAATGCATATATGCGTCTCTGCTGTTTTTAATTTTCAATGTTTTCGCGTATTGGCTGGCAATACGATCTGCCTGCTCGCCACTCAAAGCAGCCTGACCCGAACCGCTTTCCATAATACACCGCTTAAACAATCCTTTGGCAGCGGGACTTGTCATCAATACCGCTACACTTATTGCACCAGCTGACTCTCCAAACACGGTTACATTATCTTTATCGCCTCCAAAGGCATCAATATTATCCTGCACCCACTGCAGTGCCGCTATCTGATCTCTAATGCCGATATTGGTTGGTACTCCGGGAATTTTAAGAAAACCTTCAATGCCCAGCCGGTAATTAAATGACACCATTACTACCCCCTTTTTGGCAAAACTTGTTCCGTTAAATAAGGGCACATCACTTGCACCAATAACAAACGCACCACCGTAGATGTACACCATCATCGGCAGTTTTTTATCACCTGTTGAAGCTGTCCATACATTGGCAGTTAAAAAATCTTCCCCCTTTATCCATCCTTTACCCAGAGTGGGTGTATCATCAATGTCGCCTGCCGGAGGCTTGGAAAAAGGTGCTGTAGGGCCTTGCCCGGTAGCATCCCTTATACCTTGCCAGAGAAGATGCGGGGCAGGTGCGGCAAAATAATGTTCGCCCACTGGCGGTGCAGCATAAGGAATACTTTTAAATACAAACACTCCATTTACCTGGCTGCCCTTTACTTTACCCGATTGGGTGGCCACTATTAAACCAGTATCATCTGTTTGTTTTACCTGCGCATCCAGAAACATACAATTAAAAATTAAAGCAACTGCAACAGCAGGAAAATAATATTTTATCATATTTAAAAATTTGATACATAAAAGATCCAACAATAAAAATTGCAGATTAATAATTACGTTTATTCGCTACTGTTATTCAAAGCTGAATATACGATCCGTTACGCAATTACGCCAAATAGTACTTCCTTATTTCGCTGCCAGATAGCTCTGTCTAATAATTGGGTAGAATGATTTCTAAAATTAAAACCTCCTAAATTTAATGCCACACCAAGAATGGTAAATGGCAGTGCTCCGTTTTTATCCTGCTTTTTTAATACGGCACCAGTTACCAGCGCTGCAACAGCCGTTACTGTACACAAGCCACCTAATGCACGCTGTCCTTTTGCTTTTTTATAAAGATCTTTGGTGATGCCGGAACTAAACTCATTTTTGAGTTCTCCAAATGTTAATCGCTTACTTCCTTTTATAAAAAACCTCCCATAGGTTTGGATGGTTTCATTGTTATACACTCTTGCCAGGGAATCCTTGTTTTGAGCATGTGCTAAAATAGTTATACAATTCGCAAGAACTAAGCAGATGAAAAAGCGTAATAATGTTTT
>NZ_JACMOO010000364.1 GCF_014377975.1 Ferruginibacter sp. | reverse complement strand
TACACCGCACCGGCAAGAATAGTTGATGATAATGTACTTTATTACGATGAAAATTAAATTTGCAATTAAAAATCTGTTTTATGGAAAAAAAATTTAACGTAGGTGACAAAGTAAGATGGAACTCAGAAGCGGGAAGCGTTTCAGGCACTATCATTAAAATACATACAAAGGATTTCGATTACAAAGGTTATACACATCACGCTACGAAAGAAGAACCTCAATATGAAATAAAAAGCAGCAAGACGGATCATATTGCCGCTCATAAAGGTTCCGCCCTTACTAAACTCTAAAAAAATAATCAAAGAAACGAATTGAGAAAACAACGAACCGCTAAAACGAACTGTGCAACCCTATCGCAATACTTCACAAATTCAAAGGACAAGAAAATAAACCTCAACTATCAAGTTTATTTTTGATACTAACTTCACATTCACAATTAAAGCATAGAAATCAATCAGTATAGAGTGCAAGATTTTCCTTTACTTTCTTTATACAAGCAACTTCTATTTAAACATCTCATCATAGGTAAACCATTCCCCATTCTGTTTTTATTTTATAAATAGGCTCCGATTTACTGACTGAATATACATGGCGTATTTTTTGCTTTGAATGAATGATATGTAGTGTGAATTGTGTAACTCTTATTACTAATTGTGTAAAGCTTTACACATTTAAGAACCAAAACCTTGTGGAGTAGGAATTCTTATTAAAATAAATAATTTCAATGAATAATTCACAACATATTTCTATTGCTGAACCTGTCAATGAGAATATTTCTTCAGGTGAAAATTTATCTTTTTGGTTTGAAACAATGGACCAACCTTTATCCTATGAAGTATTAAAAAGCGATATTAAAGCGGACGTTTTAGTTATTGGTGGAGGCATAGCTGGTCTTACCACTGCCTTTTGTCTTGCCAAAGAAGGACGTAAAGTAGTGCTGGTGGAAGATGGATTTATTGGCAGTGGCGAGTTAGGAAGAACAACGGCTCAACTTACCTGTGCACTTGATGATAGATATTTTGAACTGGAAAAAATATATGACGAGGCCACTGCATAATTAGCAGCTAACAGCCATATGAAGGCTATTGAATGGATAGCGAACACCGTTAAACAACATTCAATAGATTACCGTTTTAAAAGAGTAAATGGATATTTGTTTTTGCACTCTTCAGACACAAAAGAAACATTAGAGAAAGAATATGCAGCTACCAAAAGAGCAGGGCTTGCTACCGAAATGTTGAGCGGTATTCCAGGTATTAATGGAGAAGACGGTAAGTGGTGCATTAAATTCTCAGATCAGGCACAGTTTCATATTTTATTGTATTTAAAAGGATTGGCAGATGCTTTTATAAAATTGGGTGGAACAATTTACACTCAAACCAAAGCAGAAAATATTACCAAACATGGCGCATCTGCAAATGGATTTACAATAACTGCCCAACACATTGTAGTAGCTACCAACACTCCAGTAAACGATTGGGTTACCATGCACACCAAGCAATGGCCTTACCGCACTTATGTTATAACTGCTAAAATTCCTAAAGGTAAATTGCCTTATGCTATGTGGTGGGATACCGGCAATCATGAATCCAAATGGGTCTCTCAACCTTATCACTACGTTCGTTTGGCAGAATTTGATGAAAAACATGATTTACTTATATCAGGCGGCGAAGACCACCGTACAGGCCAGGCAGATGATGAAGGTATTAAAGAAGAAGATCGTTATACAGGATTGATTGAATGGACAAAAAAACGTTTTCCTTTTATTGAAAATATTGTATATAAATGGTCAGGGCAGGTTATGGAACCTATTGATTCTATGGCATACATTGGCAAAAACCCCGGCGATGATAACATTTATATTGTTACTGGTGATTCGGGTAATGGCATGACACACGGCACCTTGGGTGGAATAATTATTACAGACATTATCATGGAGAGAGATAATCCCTGGATTAAAATATACAGCCCATCCCGCATTACATCAAAAACTACCGGTGATTATTCAAAGGAGGTTGGAAATATGGTTTTGCAATATGGTGATTGGTTTACAGGAGCAGATATTAAAACCCCCGAAGATTTAAAACCAGGTGAAGGAGGAATCATGTCATCCGGATTTAGAAAAATTGCCGTGTACTGCGATGAAGAAAGCAACCTGCATACCTGTACAGCGGTGTGTCCTCACCTGGGCGCTGTTCTGCAATGGAATGCAGATGAGAAAACTTTTGATTGCCCAATGCACGGTTCCAGGTTTACAACAGAAGGCAAAGTGATTAATGGTCCGGCAACATCCGATTTGAAAAAAGTTAATATTAAAGAATAAAAAATGTTGAACAAATCAACTTGCAACTGATTCATATAACGCAATTGAACAATTTCAAAACAGAAATAGAAATGGATGAGAAATTTAATGATGCTACCAAACAACGTCCGCAAGGGGAACGTATTATGGATGCATCTTTGGTTACAATTGACCTCCACAATTTTATTAAACAGATTAGAGAGGAGAAAGCATGGAAGGATAGTGACCGCAACGCCATAACAGTTTTAAAACTGATGGTATGTGTATTGTACTAATAGCATTGCATAAAGATGCTGAAATGATAAAACATACAGCAGACGGAATGATTAGCTTACAAGTGATGGAAGGACAAATACTATTTACAACCGATGAACAATCAGTTGAATTAGGAAGGGGAGAAATGCTGGCACTACATGAGAACGTTCCGCACAGTGTGCAGGCCAAGGAAGAAACAATTTTTTTGTTAACACTTACAACAACATTGGCAGGAAAAAATTCCTGCCGGTAAATGAAAAACAGGTATGGGACAATATATTGTAAAAATAAAATCAGTTAAAAAAGTAACTCATGATGTGTTACAAGTTGTAACTGAAAAACCTCCTGCTTACACATTTATCAGTGGATAGGCTAAAGATATTTCAATAAACAATAACGAGTGGAAGGAAGAAAAAAGGC
>NZ_JACMOO010000363.1 GCF_014377975.1 Ferruginibacter sp. | reverse complement strand
TTCGTTTGCAGAATTAAAAAAGGCTTTGTACGATTATACAAAAAAAGTAATGGAAGATTTAAAGGCACAAGGCACAACGCCGGATATGGTGCAGGTAGGTAACGAAATTAATCATGGCATTGTGTGGCCCGATGGTAATGTGGCAAATATTGATCAGTTGGCACAATTGCTTTGTGCAGGTACCGCCGCAGTAAAAGCCGTTGACCCAACCGTGCAAATGATGTTGCATGTTGCATTAGGCGGACAAAACAACGAATCTGTTTTCTTTATCGATAACATGATTGCCCGTGGCGTTCATTTTGATGTAATTGGTCAATCGTATTATCCAAAGTGGCATGGTACATTAGCCGATCTTGACAATAATCTCAACGACCTTGTACGGCGTTACAACAAAGACGTAATTGTGGTTGAATACTCTGCATTAAAAGAAGAAGTAAATAAGATTGCATTTGGTTTGCCCAACGGAAAAGGAAAGGGAACTTGTATTTGGGAACCACTCAGCACGTGGGAACAATTTTTTGATAGAGATGGTAAATCCAATGAGTTTTTACTTTTGTATGATGAAATGAGCAGAACTTATTTGAAGCGGAAATAGGTTTGCTTTTGTTAATTGGTCATTAAAAGAAGCAGGGAGAATTTATAGAAAAAGCCTACGAGGCAGATTCAGTCATTTAATTAAAACCGGCGAAAATGAGCTGAAGATAGAAATAGTGAACCTATGGGTTAACCGGATGACAGGCGATATGTTATTGAATCCCAAAGACCGGTTCTGCAAAACCAATCAGTCGTTTATGACATCAGAAGTGTGGCCGGGTGGCGATGAACCATTCAGGCTTCAAACAGCCGGGCTGCTTGGGCCGGTTACGGTGGGTTATTAAATTGGGCTGAATAGGCCTTTGCCAAGGGAAAATTTTAAAAGTAAAATTTGTAAATTCGTAACAATGCCTGACAATAAAAACTTCGACAAAAGAAAAATAAAAATTAATGAATACCTGCGTAACAATATGCATCCGCTTACATTGGATGAGATGACGGATGATTTGATTGTGGAATTGGAATTAAAGACATTGCATAAAAGAACAGTTCAGGAAGATATCAAGTTTTTAAAAAATTCTCAGAATGCGCCCATTAAGAAACGCAAGATTGGGAAGAGAACTGTATGGTATTACGATGATGCAAAGTTTTCTATTAATGAAATTCCGGTGGACGTAGATGAACTACTCTTATTACAAAAGGCGGTGGATATTATTGCAGCCATGAAGACCTTTTCGGTTTCTACAAATTTGCAAAATATTGTATGGAGATTGAAGCAGCAGAGAAGGCTGAATTATGCTGCTACCGCCAGTTTTATTCAGTTTGAAACAAATGAAAACACAGCGGGCTACCAATACTTTGACCCAATCTACGAGGCAATAAAAGACGAAGCCGTTTTAAAAATTACCTACCAAACGTTTATTTCGGATGAGCAGCGTGAATTTATTATTCATCCTTACTTATTGAAAGAATACCGCAACCGCTGGTATGTAGTATGCCTGATTGATGAAAAAAAAGGAATAACCACTTTTGCCCTTGACCGTATTAACAAATTAAAGAATTCTTCCAAACCTTTTAAGCCCAATAGCAGCATTGATCCTGAGCAATACTTTCAGCATGTAATTGGCATAAACAGAAAGCAGGAAGACAAACCTGCAACCATTAAAATTAAAGTAGCCCCCTTGCAGGCTGCTTATTTTAAAACCCAGCCTTTGCATCATACACAAAAAGTAATTAAGACTTTTAAAAATGGTAGTGTGTTGATGCAGTATAACTTAATTGTCAATTTAGAGCTGAGGCAATTGCTGTTATCCTTTGCAGGCTCAATAAATGTAATTGAGCCTGTAGGATTGGGGAAAGAGATGGAGGAAATGGTTAAAGGGATTCTTTGAGTTTATCCTTAAGAATTTTAAACCCATCAGTCTCGTCTTTTTGCAATAAATTTTTTTGGGATAAGGTAGGGTTCAGGGGGTTTTTAACTATTAACATTTTTTTTCTTTTTACCAATACATCAAACGTCTCTGCATTTTTGAATTCATCAGAATACGCTTTTGCCCATGGTTTGTATGAACGCATAGAAATGATTAAAGAATCTTTCTCTTGTATTTTTTCATTTAATAGATAGAGCGCATATTTCTGAGATTCTAATAACCCACCTTTAATTTTTTTGTATTCTTTGGAATGATAAGGAAATAGATTGATGCAAAACAGATGTTCAGATAAAAAATTATTATCGAATTCCTTATCATTGAAGTCATTTAATTCTTTAACCCTTGGTTTCCAATAATTATGTGCGTCTGTTCCTTCAAAAGCATTATCTAATGAAAAAAAATGCTTTCTAGTATTTGAGTGTTTTAGATTTTTTAAAAGAATTTTTTCAAAATTATTTTGTTCATAATCTTTGTCTTCTTTCCCGCCAAATCCAGGATTCAACATAAGTAAAACAACTTTAGCTTTTTTATTACCAAAGAAAGGATCAGGAATTAGGTGATCTTGAATTTTGTATTTAGGCGGAAGCGATTCATTCTTGTTAAACTCGTTAATTCTATCTTTATCAATTGATAAAACGTAATTATCTTTTTTAATTTTTTGCCAAGGATTGTTCATTGTTTTAGTGTTTACGTATTTAAGTATAATTTGTTATGAAGTTATGTTTAAAAGTAATGCAAGAATTTATAAAATTTGCCTGACCATTGCCTCGTATTTATCAGCCAAAGCGTCATCCAAAATGTGATAACGGTAAATTTTTTCAAGGAAAAAGGGTATTTCTTTTTTTTCAGGATTCAGCTCCATCGCCTTCAGTAAGCTGGTAATGGCTTTATCATAAAAACCTAATTCAATAAACGCTTTTCCCCGGTTCAGGTAATTGACGCTGCTTGCTGGGTTTAGTTTGTCAATTTGCTCAAATAAAAACAAGGCCTTAGGAAATCTTCGTAGATCAATTAAAATTGATTGCTTCAACTCAAGATGATCAACATCCTTATCATCAATCGCCAATGCCTTATCAATGCACTTAAGCGCTTTTTTATTGTGATAGGCCAAGTGATAATTGTAGGCCATTTTGCCCCATAAATCGGCCTGAAAGGGATCAAGCAACAAACTGGCTTTATAATAATCGATTGCATCTTCATGACTGCAATAATCGCCGCAGTCATTTAACAATTGGGGGATCATCATTTTGTAAACAATTGCCCGCTTAACATGGTATTCAATAGGCACTTCAACTTCTGCTGGATGTTTACTGCTTTCATCAACATTTTCATCCAGCGCTTTCTTTAGATGCTTGTAAGTTATTTTCATGAACTCTTTTTATTTGTTGTTTAAATTCAAAAAGGAAATTCATCAACCTGTCCGGGTTCAAGCCCTTCAGAGATTGCAGTTATTGGTTTTAAATACTTTACCGAATAATAAGGAATGTCACTTTGTTCATCTTTATCACGTTCAAGCCCAATATCAATATTGTCGATTTCTATGTTTTTATAGTGGGCATCTTTTAGTCTTAAATGCATTTCACCATTTTTTAAATACCGTGGGTTTATTACATACATAGCCGGAATAGCCAAAGAATAATACTTTGCATGAAGCAGTATTAAAGTGATTAATTCGGTTGTACACCAAATTCGTAACCTTGCAAAATAGTTGTTGATTGGCGCCAATATTTCCATTACTGCCATGTCTTCATTTTTAGCGCCCAGGTAGGTGATAAAGAAACGACTCAAGCCGATGGAATCATTCAGTGCGGACTTTGCTTTGAATTCATTTCTTTTAAAACCCGTATCCCATTTTTGACGATTGCTGGTATATTTTAAAAATTGCTGATATTCCTTAATAAAGGGTATGCCGGCCTGTATCAACCTTTTGGTATGTTTGCCATTCTGCAGCGTTTGATAGGTATAAGGAATCCTCGTTTCCTCCTGCTTATCCAAAGCTTCTGCTTTCTTTAAATGTTGCAACAACGCCTGCTCATTTAGTAGATTTCTGAAATAAAAATCATGGTACAAAAAGAGATTGTAATGGGCTGTGCTTATGCCGATCATTGGTAAAACCTCCACTCCGTCTAGCAGTTTTTCTTTTGATTGTTGCAAAACTGTTTCATCTTTTTCTATCGGCGCCAGCAAAAAGTCAGTGGCAGCCTGCGTTAATCTTTGCATTAAACCGGCTGCTCTTTTTTTAAGATTCTTTTTCGAAAATCCTTCAAACTGCAACATTTCAGAATATTGAAATGCCAGGTGTGGTAAACCATAGCCTCTTAGAATTTCTTCTTCTAAATCTCTCATTTGTAATCCTACGCCTTCTGTTATAGGCCCATTACCGAATTGGTGCCATTGCCATGAAGTTTTGATAAAAGTTGTAATTTTTTGTTTCATTAAATGCTGATTCATGATGTTTGTTTTTAGTGAGTGCCTTATTAGAATATAAAGATATAGGGGCAGGGTGAAGCCTATCTTCATGCTAAGAAATGCATTGACTACTTAAATTTTTACGAGTAAAAAATTAAAAGCAACCATTTTTGTGAGGAAGAATGATTGGCCTTTTTAAGTAAGAAATAACTCGCCTTTGTAAGTACGTTTTAATGGAAGCATGCTACTCAGCAAACGCCATTGAAGAAGAAGGCCAAATTTCAAAGTAGCATACTTTCAGTCGCTGAAATGAAGCCGAAGTTTATATGCGATTTCCCAGTGCCGAATCTTATTAAGTTAACCAGAATTATTACGACACGAAGATTAGTAACGGGGGAGACACAGGAAGGAGTCCTGCGCCTGTGATTTGTGAAGAGACCTTGGTTGAGTTGAGAATAAGAATGAAATTTTACTAAATCCCACCATCTAACTAAACAAATATTCTACATCTGCCTTGCTCAATGCTTTTACAAAATTGGCATCATCACTAATTAATTCGCTGGC
>NZ_JACMOO010000065.1 GCF_014377975.1 Ferruginibacter sp. | reverse complement strand
CCCTGGCAGATATATTGCAGCAGGCAGACATTGTTTCGCTGCATTGCCCGCTTACAGAACAAACCAAACATATTATTGACCAAAACAGTATTGGAATGATGAAGCAGGGCGTTATGCTTATCAACACCAGCAGGGGAGCGCTGGTGGATACACCCGCTGCAATTGAAGGGCTTAAAACCGGGCGTATCGGTTACCTTGGCCTTGATGTATACGAGCAGGAGGAAAAGCTTTTTTTTAATGATCTTTCTGAAAATATCATTGATGATGATGACATCATGCACCTACTGAGTTTCCCAAATGTTTTGATTACATCTCACCAGGGATTTTTTACCCAGGAGGCACTGGCTGAAATTGCAAAAACAACACTGGCAAATATGGATGAATTTGAAGCTGGAATTAACCTTACAAACAGGGTTGTGTAAAACAAAAGTCTAAGGGCAGGCATTGGCGGTCCGGTATATTATCTTATTCTACAGGGAATAAGAAGGTTGTAATTTCTATGCAGAACGTGTTTAGTCTGTCTTGTACAAAAAAGGTTTAAAAAATGCTGCTTTTACTATCTTCACCGAAGTTAGTTTTATCATTCACGCATTCATTTTTGCAAGACCCCAATCCACAGGATACAAACCCGTTACACAATCATTAACAAATTTTTTTTTAGTATTTAGTAAAAACATTGTAATATTGTACAGGAATATTACTGATAAGGTCTTTCCATTTACTACTGCGTCAGAGTCTCATTCCATCAAAACCAAATTCTCACCCGAATAATTGGGATTATTTCAAGACTTTTAAGATCGGATTTTTTGAAAAATTTTTTTTCATTTCTTTATGTATGACACTTTACAACTGAACGATATGCTCGTTCCTGAGTTGCATGATATTGCAGAGCAACTCACTATTTCCAACTACAAAAAATTAGAAAAGCAGGATCTGATTGATAAGATACTTGCCAGGCAAACCTCTATGAATGCACCAGCAAAAAACGAAGGCGACGAAAAGCCAAAACGCAAACGAACAATAAAGCCTGTGGCTGATGCTACAGAAGCAGTACTGCCACCGGCTGAAAAACCCAGGGTAGAAATAAAACCTGCACCGTCTGAACTAAAACAAACGGAAACCAAACCCCCCAAAAGAGCAGAGCATACCGCCGAAAGGAAAAAGCAGCCCGTAATAAAGGATGAGGAAGAAGACCTGCAGCCAATAACGGATGAGCAAAGTACCATCCCTGCGGCTATCGCTTCCCTGCTGCATGAAGAAGATGATGTACAGCAACAGCAGCCGGAAATACAGCAGAGTGAAAGCAGCCAGCAAAGCAACTATCCCAACAAGCAGTACCAGCAGCGCAGAGACCAGCAGGTTTTTAATATTGAATTTGATGGTATTATTTTGGGCGAGGGCGTATTGGAAATGATGCCAGACGGTTACGGCTTTTTAAGAAGCAGCGATTATAATTATCTTTCTTCACCCGATGATATTTATGTGTCGCCTTCGCAAATAAAATTGTTTGGATTAAAAACCGGTGATACGGTGTATGGATCTGTTCGCCCGCCAAAGGAAGGTGAAAAATATTTTGCACTGTTAAAGGTGGAAACCATCAATGGTAAAAGCCCTGAAGAGGTTAGAGACAGGGTGCCATTCGATTATCTTACCCCATTGTTTCCGTTTGAAAAATTAAATCTTACAACTGCCTCCAATAATTACAGCACCCGCATAATGGACCTTTTTACACCAATAGGTAAAGGCCAGCGCGGATTGATTGTTGCCCAGCCAAAAACGGGTAAAACCATGTTGCTGAAAGAACTTGCCAACGCCATTGCAGAAAATCATCCTGAATGTTACCTGATGATTGTATTGGTAGATGAAAGGCCGGAAGAGGTTACGGATATGGAGCGCAGTGTAAAGGCAGAAGTTATTGCCAGCACTTTTGATGAACCGGCAGAAAAGCATGTAAAAGTTTCGACCATTGCCTTGCAAAAAGCAAAACGCCTGGTAGAGTGCGGCCATGATGTGGTTATATTGCTGGATAGCATTACCCGTTTGGCAAGGGCGCATAATACAGTGGCTCCATCAAGTGGCAAAGTATTAAGTGGTGGTGTGGAAGCAAACGCCATGCAGAAACCAAAGCAATTTTTTGGTGCTGCCCGTAAAATAGAATTTGGGGGTTCTTTAACCATTATTGCAACAGCCCTGGTAGATACCGGCAGTAAAATGGATGAAGTTATTTTTGAAGAATTTAAGGGTACCGGTAACATGGAATTGCAGCTGGACAGAAGACTTTCCAACCGCCGTATTTATCCTGCCATTGATATCGTTTCCTCTTCTACCCGCCGCGATGATTTATTGCTGGATAAAGAAACCTTCCAACGCATGTGGGTATTGCGCAAACACATGGCCGATATGAACCCCGAAGAAGCATTGAATACTTTGCTGAAAAATATGAAGGGTACCAAAGACAACGCAGAGTTTTTAACTTCTATGAACGGGTAAAAATAATGTGACAATTTGAAAATATGTGGTAAAGCAATTTGAAAATTTGAAAATTGCTCAATGTGAAAATATAGAACCGCCGCTGATTTTTCAGCGGCGGTTTTTTTATTTCTTTTACCCGAACAGGGTCACCCTTTATAAATTTTAAAATTGCTTAAGTTGAACATAAACCAAACTTACATACAATGTTTACTTTGAAAGAATTTACAAATTGAGCCATTCATTAGTTATTCAACTTCTTTTTCTTTTACAAAAAACATGATACATCCTGCAACAAACATTGCTATACCCCCGGTTAAAATCGTTAGGTTGGTTTCGCCTGCAAAATAATGGCGGGTTAAAAATCCCAATAAAAAGGCGGCAGTTATTTGCGGTATCACAATTGAAAAATTAAATACTGCAAAGTAAGTGGTCATTTTATCTTCGGGTGCAATTTCGCCGATGATACTGTAGGGAATATTGCTGATACTGCTCCAGCCAATGCCAATAAATACAAACGAAATCAGCAAAACGTATTGATTTTTTATATAGTAAATTAACAACAAACCAATACTGCCAATCAGCAAAGCCATCGCATGCACTTTATATTTGCTAAAGCTTTTGGTTAAACGTGGAATTACAAAAGCCAGCAAAGCCGCCAACGTACTGTAAAGTGCAAAACAAATACCTACCCAGGTTGTGCCGTTTTCAAATGCGGTACTTTCTGCATCAGTAGTATTAAAAATATATTTTGTAATAACCGGTGTAGCATAAATCCATAATGAAAATAAAGCAAGCCAGGTAAAAAATTGAACAATAAATAAGGGAAGTAACTGTTTAATAATTCTAAGCATCAATAAATATACTTTGTTTTTTTAGTTAATTTTTCCGGCAGCTTTTTTCTTGGTGTATCTTGCGCAGCAGCATTTTTTATTTACAATGGCAGTACAAAAAATCTTAATCAATCAGTTTTTACAACTGGCGGCCTTGCATCCGGTATTGGATGTTCGCAGTCCGGGCGAATATTTGCATGCACATATTCCAGGGGCATACAGCTTACCGCTGTTTACAGATGAAGAAAGAAAAGTAGTAGGTACTGCCTATAAACAGCAAAGCAGAAAAAAGGCGATCAAAATAGGACTGGATTATTTTGGCATAAAAATGCGGTCAATGGTGGAAGAAGTGGAAGCAATGTTGATTGACCTTAGATCGCTGGCCAAAAAACAACTGTCAACTAACAATGATCAACCAACAAACAACATTATTCTTGTTCATTGCTGGCGTGGTGGTATGAGAAGTGCAGGCGTGGCGTGGTTATTAGACCTCTATGGTTTTAAGGTGTTTACACTATCCGGCGGATATAAAATGTACCGCCAGTGGGCAAGATCACAATTTGATACATCCTGGCCGTTAACTATCCTGGGCGGTTACACAGGCTCTGGAAAAACATTGGTATTGCAGGAACTGGAACGAACAGGCCAGTCAATTATTGACCTGGAAGGGTTGGCTAACCATAAAGGTTCTGCCTTTGGGGCATTGGGCGAAAAGCGTCAACCCACACAGGAAATGTTTGAAAATTTACTGGCCAAAAAACTTCATTTATTTTCTGAGACTGGTACCATTCATGGGGGCGAAATATTTATTGAGGACGAAAGCCAACGGATTGGAGCACTGAATATTCCGGATAGCTTTTGGAAACAAATGCGCCGAAGCAGGGTGTTATTTTTAGATATCCCTTTTGAAGAAAGGCTCGGTTATCTTACCGAAGAATATGGCATATTCGGGAAGGAGCCAATGGAGAATGCAATTATAAGAATTCAAAAAAGATTGGGTGGCCTGGAAACAAAAATGGCAATAAATTATTTACAAGAAAATAACCACCGGGAATGTTTTCGTATTTTGTTGAAGTATTATGATAAATATTACGAAAAAGGATTAGCGGCTAGGGAAACTATACCGGCATTAATAAAGAAAATTACTTGTTTAGAGGTGGAAACAAAAAGCAATATTCAAAAACTGATGCATGAAAAAATTACCGCTCCTTAGTTTCTTTTTATTTCTTTTACTAATGCCGGTTCTGTTACCTGCACAGGATATTACCGGCCTTTGGAAAGGCGAGATGTATGTTGATTCAACAAAACAACATTTACCTTTTGAGCTGTCTATCAGCGAAGTAAAAGGTAAACTGGTTGGCTATTCTCATATCACTTTTGAAGAAAATGGCAAAATAGAAACCGGTCTCAGGGATGTTACCATCAGGCAAAAAGACAAGGAAGTAATTATTGAAGATGTTAGCCTGTTAGACAATTCATTTAGCTTTACCCCCCCCAAAAATATTAAAAAAATAATGGAGGTTACTTTAACTATACAGGATTCCACTATGCAGTTAAAAGGCAGCTGGAGCACCAACCGCACCAAACGTTTTTTATCGGCTACTGGCACGGTGCAAATGCAAAGGAAAAATGATTTCAAAACAACGGTGCTTTATAAAAAACTGCAGGATTTAAAACTGGCAGATCAGTTAGTATTTAACGAACCTCAAAAAAAACCGGTACCGGAAGTTGCAGAACTACAATTACCTGTATTAGAAAATGCTGGAACCCCTCCGGTACTTCTCAATCCTGATGTAGCACAAAAACCTGAAAAGGTACATATAAAAATAAAAGCACCTGTACCACCACCCGTTTTAGCAATTGCAACAGTGGCTAAACCTGTTGAAACAAAACCGTTACAACCCGCAGTTGTAATTGTAAGTAAACCGGTTGAAGCAAAAAAAGCTATTATCAAGCCAGTTCTATTTAAACCAACCTCACCACCGGTTGTTGTTGCTATTAAACCTGTTGAGGTAAAGAAATTACCGATAGTTATAACCAAACCAGCCGCTGTTATGCCAGCTCCGGCGATAATTGCAAAACCAAAAGATATTGTGGTAGCAACAATTGAAAAAAAGCCCGTACCGGTAGCACTTCCTGGCACAGTACAAGGTGCAGCAGATGTAGATAAAAGAGGTATCGCCTCAACGCAATCTGTATTTTTTCAAAGCGATAGCCTGGTGCTAACCTTATATGATAATGGGTATGTAGATGGCGATACCGTAAGCGTGGTAATGAACGGAGATGTAATTTTTTCAAAACAAGGATTAAGTACCAAAGCAGTCAGTAAAACAATTTATATTACCAAAGACACGCCGGATTCTATCAAATTGGTAATGTATGCAGAAAACTTAGGCAGCATTCCACCCAATACAGGTTTACTGGTGGTGCACGATGGAGAAGCAGTATACGATGTACGTTTTAGTGCCGATTTACAAACCAATGCCGCTATCATTCTGCGAAGAAAGAAGAAATAGCAAAAATATTTAGAGCAATGATAAATGACGAATTAATGAAAAATAATGATGCAGTATTTTCTATGGAAAAAAGTTTAGATCAGGTATTTAAACTTACCCAGTACTCCCATGGTGCAGGCTGTGGATGTAAGATTGCACCCAAAGTATTAGACGAGATTTTATCCAGTAATATTGCGAGGCCTGACAACGATAAATTAATAGTAGGCAATGATAGTAAAGATGATGCTGCGGTATACAATCTGGGCAATGGTACTGCCCTGATAAGCACTACAGATTTTTTTATGCCCATTGTTGATGACCCTTATGAGTTTGGCCGCATTGCTTCGGCCAATGCAATCAGTGATGTGTATGCAATGGGTGGCAAACCTATTTTAGCCATTGCTATATTGGGGTGGCCTATCAATATTTTGCCGCCTGCCATTGCGCAAAAAGTAATTGAAGGCAGCAGAAGTATTTGCATGGAAGCGGGTATTCCCCTTGCCGGCGGACATAGTATTGACAGCCCCGAACCAATTTTTGGCCTGGCTGTGAACGGATTAGTACCTGTTGAAAATATTAAACAAAATAATCTGGCCAGGGAAGGGGATATTTTATTTTTAACCAAGCCATTGGGCGTGGGTATTTTAACTACTGCAGAAAAAAAGGGCCTGTTGAAAGAAGACCACAAAGGAGTAGCAGCAAGGCAAATGATGCAATTGAACAAAGTGGGCGAAGCGCTGGGGAAGACAAAAGGAGTACATGCAATGACCGATGTTACCGGCTTCGGACTATTAGGACACCTGGTTGAAATGGCGGAGGGTAGTGGTGTAACTGCAATAATTAATTTTGAAAATATACCGCTGATCACTCCTGAACTTGTATCTTATCTTGATCAAAAATGCGTACCCGGCGGAACACATAGAAACTGGGATAGCTATGGAGAAAAAATAGGGGATATTACAGAATATCAAAAAATGATCCTCGCCGACCCGCAAACAAGTGGTGGTTTGCTGATAGCGGTTGATGTAAATGCCGTTGAAGAAGTAAAAAATATTTTGCAACAAAACGAATTGGAAAAATTTATTACTCCCGTTGGAAAAATGATAGCACTGCAACAAAAAGCAGTATGGATACACACTTAAACCAATGCATCAATTTTAATAGAAAGTAACCTGTCTTTTTCTGTAATAACGTCTCCGGCATCATGTGTATTTAACCATATTTCTACCTTATTGTAAATGTTGGTCCATAGTGGATGATGATCCATTTTCTCGGCGGCGAGGGCTACTCTTGCCATAAAACCAAAAGCTTCTGAGAAGTTTTTGAATTCGAATTTTTTATACAGTTTATTATTTTTTTCTTCCCACATAAAATTACTTTTTAAATATTCTAACAAATTTAATACCAGTTTGGAGCCTGTGAAGGCCTTAAAAAATAAGGTGTTGCTTGTGTTTTATTTTTTCGTTGGTCATTTCGTTTACTAATTGTACACCAGGTAAAGTTTTAATGGAATAAATCAGGGCCTTTAATTCTTCTTTACTCACATATTCTCCTTTCATCAGCCATAAAAAATCAAGGTGTTTAAACTCCGGTAATAAATATTCTCCGTCAAACTGGTTGTTGTATAAATAATGGGTAAGGCATGTAGAGGGCAGCAGATATTCGTAAATTGAAAAAAAATATTTTCTTTCTTTTTTGGTAAGCTGAATTTCAAAATCATTGTTAATCCTGAAATCAAAACCCAATATCTGGTTTAGCTGCCAGCACAACTGGTAGTCTTTAACAGGCGCTACAATACCCAGCAGTATGGAGTCTTCAAAAAATTCCCGGGCTATTGTTTCATTGTCTATTTTAAGCTTCATATCCCGCATTTAAGAAAAACTTTATTTTAATATGGTTCTCTTATTGTTTAAAAAACAATATCAAATACCAGTTCCTCATTTCCTCTTTTTACTTTTACTTTGGTGGCATCTCCCTCATTAAATTTATTGAGTGTTTGCATATAAGTTTGTAAGTCGCTAAATTTATATTCACCTAACTGTATAATTACATCGCCGGCTTTTATACCGGCTCTTTGGGCAACCTTTCCTTCGCTGATCCCATCTGCCCTTACACCAATACCACTAAAAGTATAATCAGGCATTATGCCCAGGGCTACTTTAAAACTTGTGGTACTACTCATGCCAGATTCCCTAGTTTTTGCAAAAGCAAGCTTTTCTTTTTTGTTGGTATCTTCAAGTAGCGAATAAATATATTTTACCACCATCCATTCTCCGGTATAGTTAATCTTATCCGCATCGTCTGTAGGTTTGTGGTAATCGCTGTGTATGCCGGTAAAGAAAAATAATACAGGAATATTTTTTCTGTAAAAAGAAGTATGATCACTTGGTCCCGTGCCGCTGCTGTCGAATTTTATTTTAAAAAATTTATCATGGGGTGATAAAGTTTGTCCCCATACCGGTGATGTACCATACCCACCAATGTTTAATCCATGTGTGCTGTCATTTAACCTGCCTACCATATCTAAATTTATCATGTAGTTTACATGGGCCATATCAATGGTTGGATGTTCCGTAAAATATTTTGATCCAAACAAACCAAGTTCTTCACCGGAAAAACAAATAAACAAATAGTTGTTATTTTTAAGTTTGGATGCTTTTAATAGTTTGCTTAATTCTATTACCGCTGCGGTACCACTCGCATTATCATCTGCGCCATTGTGTATTTGTGGTGTTGTGCCAGTGTACAAAGAGTTGTGATCTTCTCCATACCCAAGATGATCGTAATGGGCACCAATAATGATGGTGTTGGCTGCATGGTTATCAAGGTAACCAATTACATTATGGCCAACTCTCTTTGTATCAACGATAGATATTTTTAATTGTATATCCTGCGAGGCAGTTTCATCTTTTAAATATTTTTCTTTGCCAGCTTTAGTAATATAAATAACCGGGATGGCCGTTAATTCTGACTTTACTTTTGGATCAAACGTTAAGTCATCCGCCATGGCGGAACTGTTGAAAATAAAAAAACCAGTTGCTCTTTTTTTTGCAGCATCAGCCACTTTAATTTTAATGGCATCTGTTAGGTTGAAATGCGGATTATTTTTATTGGTTTCCAGCATTTCTTTAATATCATAAAACCAGGGCGAGCCATTCTCCTGCAATGCAATTGAACCTACCGCATTTAAGGAAGCATTGCAACTAAAATCCAAAGGAAAATAATCTTTATCCATTACAAGATCGTTGTCATTGATAAAAAGATGGGAGGTATTGCTAACCATCTTTCCATCATTTACATCAAACCCCTGCAAAAAGGTAGCGTCGTTACCCTTGGGTGCCAGGCCGGCTTTAAAAAATTCATTGCTGATATATTCGTAAGCCAGCTTTTCTCCTTTGCTGCCTGTTCGTCTGCCTTCCAGCGCATCATTTGCCAGGTAATTAATGTGCTTTTGTAAATTTGTGATAACCGCTTTATCCCCTTTCTTTAATTTTTGTGCGGTAACAATTTGCGTGGTTAACAGCAGGCAGTAAAAAATATATTTCATAAAAGTGTTGGTTAAGGAACTGTAAAGATAATTAACACAAGGACTATAGTTGTGGGTATGATTTAAAAATTTATGTTACCAAAAGCATGCCTTAAAATTTACAGACTTAACATTTGCTGGTAAGCATTTTAGATAGATAAAAATTTTAACAGCTCTTGAAACCTACCGGAACCTTCTTTCCAATTTCGTAAATTTTAAAGATAGATAGCCATTACTTTTGTATCTAATTTAATTTTGACAAAAAAAATAAACATAGCATTAGTAGGTAATCCCAACAGCGGTAAAAGTTCATTGTTCAATGTATTAACAGGGTTAAACCAAAAAGTGGGTAATTTTCCCGGTGTTACAGTTGATAAAAAAACAGGGCAATGTACCATTTCTGAAACGCTTTCTGCAACCCTGATTGATTTGCCAGGAACCTATAGCTTGTATCCCAAACGGGCGGATGAATGGGTAGCTTATAAAGTTTTATTACAGCAGGACGAAGATATAAAACCTGATATGGTTTTATTAGTTGCAGATGCCAGCAATCTGAAGCGTAACCTGTTATTTTGCACACAAATCATCGACCTCAAAGTGCCGGTGGTACTGGCGCTTAGCATGATGGACCTTGCAGGAAATAAAGGAACCCAGATTGATATACCTGGCCTTGAAAGAGAACTGGGCGTACCCGTTGTAAGCATCAATCCCAGAAAAGGAAAAGGCATACCGCAATTAAAAAAAATTATTGATCAAACCGCAGCCAAAAATAATGCTGCACCAAGGGAGTTCATCCACAACTTTGGTCTTTCAGAAAATCCGGTGGCCGCGGTAAAAAAATTATATCCTTTCATCAGCGACTACACTGCGTTGCATTACCTCATTAATCATCAGCATTTTAAACTTGGTGCTTCAATGCAGGATAAAATTGAAGCCATTGAAACAGAAAATAATTTTAATGCCACCCGAACACAGGCCGAAGAAATAATGCAGCGTTACAGCCGCATTAAGCAAATTATGCAGGGTACGGTTGTGGAAAATGACCCGTTAAAAAAAGTATTGTTTACCGAAAAGCTCGACAATATTTTACTGGACAGAAAATGGGGTTATCTTATTTTAGTGGCAGTATTATTCCTGTTATTTCAAAGTGTGTTCTGGGTAGCGCATTATCCCATGGATGCCATTGAGTGGATCTTCGGTCAGCTAAGCGGTTTCCTGAGCAGCAATCTGCCCACAGTGTGGTGGAGCGACCTGCTTGTGAATGGTGTGCTGGCGGGTCTTAGCGGCATTATGGTTTTTATCCCGCAGATAATGATATTATTTGGACTTATAACATTGCTGGAAGATACGGGTTACATGGCAAGGATCAGCTTTTTAACAGATAAGCTGATGCGCAAAGTGGGGCTGAATGGAAAAAGCGTAATGCCCATGATCAGCGGCCTGGCATGTGCCGTTCCCGCCATCATGAGTGCAAGAAATATTGAAAACCGAAAAGAACGTCTACTCACCATTATGGTTACGCCTTTAATGAGTTGTAGCGCCAGGTTGCCCGTGTACACTATTTTAATTGCATTGGTTATTCCTTCAAAATTATATTTTGGTTTTTTAAGTGTGCAGGGCTTGGTTATGATGGGGCTGTATTTGCTGGGTACGGTAATGGCACTCATTGTAGCCTGGGTAATGAAGTGGTTTATAAAACTTACAGAGAAAAGTTTTTTTATTTTAGAGCTGCCTGTTTACCGGGCACCCCGGTGGAAGAATGCGCTTACCACCATGATAGAAAAAGCAAAAATATTTGTGTTCCAGGCTGGCAAAATTATTATGGTCATCAGCCTTTTATTGTGGGTGCTAAGCACATTTGGCCCGGCAAAAAATATGGCGGCCGTTACCACAAAGTATCAACTGTTGGTGCAGCAAAATCCACAGCAGGAAACCGAATTAAACCGGGAACGTAAAACAGCATTGCTGGAAAATTCTTTTGCCGGTACATTGGGTAAATACATAGAGCCAGTCATTCGCCCGCTCGGGTACGACTGGAAAATTGGTATCGCATTGATTGTGTCTTTTGCAGCAAGGGAAGTATTTGTGGGCACAATGGCTACGTTATATAGTGTGGGCGAAGATGCCAGTGACAACAGCAGTACTTTACGCCAAAAAATGAATGCTGCCGTACGGTCCGATGGAACCAAAGTATACAACCTCGCTACAGGTTTATCGCTGCTGGTATTTTATGTTTTGGCTATGCAATGTATGAGTACGTTGGCGGTAGTAAAAAGAGAAACCCGTAGCTGGAAATGGCCACTCATTCAATTGGTTTATATGACGGGGCTGGCCTATTTATTAAGCTGGGGGATATATAATATTTTTGTATAAATGCCTGTGAAATAATTTATTTTTTACAAAACTTTAATTGCCTGCTGTTCACAAAACCGGTTTACGTCAGCATATTTCAATTTACTGCTCAAAGTATTTCAGCAGTGATACTGATAAAAGTTCAGTTTTATTTGAAGGATAAATAATTTATACATCTTTTCTGATAATGATTTAGGCAACATTTTATAATTTCCTGCTGGGGGCAACTGTTTTTTTCTATTCCTTCAATAATTCTTTTACTATTTTAATGGGTTTAGTTTTAGCCTGTACCGTAATTATTAATTCCTGCTTTAATTTTATTTTAAGTAAATATTTTTGATTTATGCTGCTTAATTTTCTATTACTCTCTTAAGCGATGGGTACTCTATCGCCACTTATCAACCTTATTTTACCTATTATCATTTTTCAAATAAAAATTTAAAAAATAAATTTCCCGTTAAAACCATACCTATACTGGATTTTAGCCGATCATGCATTATTAGTTACCACCAGCTACTAAAAAATAAATGGTACTATGTGTTGTATAGTACTATAATTTTTATATCTTTGATTTATAAAGGCGAGAGGCAGTAAAAATACAAGTGCAATTCCGGAAAAACTTGTAAATAGCAAATCCAATAAGCTTACCAAATTGAATTTTAAAAATTGAAGTCATGAACATTGATAACACAGCCAGCCAGATGCGGAAAGGAGTTTTGGAGTTTTGTATTCTTTCGGTAATCAAACAGGGAGAGGCTTATCCATCAGATATTATTGATAAGATGAAAACAGCCAACCTGAACATCTTTGAAGGAACATTGTACCCGCTGCTAACCAGGTTAAAAAATGCAGAGTTTCTTACATACCGCTGGGTAGAAAGTAACAGTGGCCCGCCACGGAAATATTTTTCCCTCACCGAAAAAGGAGATGCGTTTTACAAAGAACTGGAAGCCACCTGGAACGAACTGGCTAACGCTGTAAAAGCACTTTCAGAAGCCGAACAACAACATACCAGCAACACCAACTTCAACAACCCGGAACAAAAGTAAGGTACTATTTTTTGCTGCGGATTGAATCAACTAACGAATACGAAATACAATTAACCATGAAACAAGTAATAAATATCAACTTCCACGGACAAGTAGTGCCGATAGAAGTGTCTGCATTTGACTTGCTTAAAAAATATACCGCCAGCCTGAATACTTATTTTGCAAACGAAGAAGGCAAGGAAGAAATTATCAATGATATTGAAAGCCGTATTGCAGAATTATTTCAGGAAAGATTAAAAAAAGGAGTTACCTGCATTACCGATGAAGATGTAAACGCCATCATTAAAAGTATGGGCAGACCGGAAGAATTTGAAGGGGAAGACAGTACTGCCTACACGCAAAGTTCTACCGCTTCTTCATCATCTGCCGGACAGCAACAATACCAGCAAGCCGCCGCCACTGCTGCACTTAAAAGATTGTACCGGGATGAAAACGATAAAATTTTTGGCGGTGTTTGTTCTGGCCTGGCCAATTATTTTGGGGTGGATGTCGTAATTGTAAGAATCATTTTTGTGGTACTGGCCATTTCATTTGGATTTGGTTTAATTCCCTATATTATTTTATGGATCGCTGTACCCAGCAGTGCCACCAAAGTAATTGGTGGCACCCGCAAAAGACTATTCCGTGATCCTGACGATAAAAAAATAGCAGGTGTTTGCGGTGGTATCGGTAATTATTTCGGCATTAGTCCGTGGATACCAAGGATATTATTTCTATTGCCTTTTTTAACTTTTGTTTTTCACTGGAGCCACTGGGGTTTTATGGATTTCTCCAATTTTCTCACACTAGGGTTTAGCCCGGGTGCCCTAATCATATACATTATTTTGTGGCTGGTAATACCAGAAGCCGGCAACACCGCCGAAAAACTTGAAATGAAAGGAGAAAAAGTAGATTTGAATTCGATCAAAAATTCTGTTGTGGAAGAAATGAAAGGCGTGCAGCAAAGAGCAGAAAAATTAGGACAAGAGGTCAGGACTTTTGCAGAAGAAAAAGGAAAAACTATGGGTGCAGAGATGAGTACAGTGGCTAAAAGAAGTAGCCGGTCCCTGGGTGATATCATTGTATTTATTGTAAAGGCCTTTGCTTATTTTATTATTGGTTGTTTTGGTTTTGCCTTTGTAGCAGCCTTGTTCGCTTTTGCTGTTGCATCTATCGGTGTATTTCCTTTAAAGGATTTTTTATTAACAGATGGCTGGCAAAATTATTTGGCCTGGGGCACGTTGATATTTTTTATAGCCGTACCCGTAATTGGTATCATCACCTGGGTTATACGCCGCCTGGCAAAAATGAAGAGCAACCGAAAACTATTGCGCTTTACTTTTATTAGTCTTTATATTATTGGATGGGCTTGTTTTATATTTTTACTGGCATCTGTTACAAGTGATTTTAAAAGTACCAATAATATTATTGAACAGGATATTACTTTAAGCAATCCGTCCGTTGCCAAACTTGAGATATCCAATAATTCGCCCCTTAAAAAATATTACCGCAACAACTGGTTAACGTTTGAACCTTTTCAAAACCTGGATGATGATACTGTTTTTGTTGAAAATGTTTCAATTAAAATCATCAAATCAACCAACGATAGCTTTAGGGTAACCCTGATTAAAATGGCCAACGGCAATACGAGACGTTCTGCAGATACGCTGGCAAGACTCATGTCATTTAATGTTACCCAAAGAGATTCTTTACTGTTGCTTGATAAAGGTATTGCCATTACTAAAGAAGATAAATTTCGTAACCAGCGGGTAATAATTACTGTGTATATTCCTGTTGGTAAACAGGTAAGGGTTAATAAAAATGTAGGATGGAACAACAGTATTCACTTTAGCGGACCGTGGAATGACCACAATAATGACCTTGATATTGATGATGAAGAAAGAGGATGGCAACCAGATGTAAACTATGTTATGCGGGCAGATGGCTTGTATACTTTAAATGGCAAACCAGCAGATGAATGGAAGAATGGAGACAGAAATAACCGCAAAGGCGATAACGGTGACAATGAGGAAGATACTACCAAAAAGATTGATAACAAAGGTGGTGGTTACCGCTACAACAGTGTACAAAAAATAGATTCTTTAAAAACAGACCTAAAAAAAATTCAGCAACAATACAAAGATTCTTTACTGAAAGAACAGAATGATATGAGAAAAAAACAGGAAGAGAACCAGAAGAAGCTGGAAAAATTAAATGTAACCAAAAGCGAAGCTGAATCGACCGGTGATTCATTGTTACAATCGTACAGTCCGGTGGCAAGCATTGGATTAATATAGTTTCAATAGTTGAGTTGAAGTGGAACAAACACAGGTCCTGCCGTTATTGGCGGGATTTTGTGTTCTTGCACTTCTGAAGAAAAAAAGTGATCAATGACACCGCTTTCACTGCGCTTTAATAAAAGCTCCCAATAGGTATGCAGTAAAAGAGGGCGATGCAAGGATGCTCCACATTGCTTCTTTGCCCGGACAATAATTTTTTATTTGCAGCAACAGTTACTCTATTTTTGCGGCTATAATTTTTTTATTAAAAATATAAAATGAAAACTACGCCTTTTACAGAAAAGCACATAGCACTGGGTGCAAAAATGGCTGAATTTGCAGGCTATAATATGCCCATCAGTTACAGCGGTATTAATGATGAACACGCCACGGTACGCAACAATGCAGGGGTTTTTGATGTAAGCCATATGGGCGAATTTATTTTAAAAGGCAACGATGCATTGGAACTGGTTCAGCGTTTAACCAGTAATGACGCGGCTAAATTAACTGCTGGCCAGGCGCAATACAGTTGCCTGCCCAATAATAAAGGCGGTATTGTTGATGACCTGCTGGTGTATTGCATGGAAGAAAACAAAGTGTACATGCTGGTGGTAAATGCCGGCAATATTGATAAAGACTGGAAATGGATCAGCGATCACAATGATAGGGAAGTGGAGATGAACAACATTTCTGATAAAACCTGTTTGCTTGCAATACAAGGTCCTAATGCCAGTAGAATTTTGCAGTCGCTTACTGATAAGGATATACTGAATTTAAAATACTACACATTTGTAAGGGGTACTTTTGCTGGTGTTGACAATGTACTGATCAGCGCAACGGGTTATACCGGTGCAGGGGGCATAGAAATTTATTTTGAGGATAAGGGGGAGGATGCTGAAAAAATATGGCAGGCTATTTTTGCTGCGGGTGCAGCACAGGGTATAAAGCCAATTGGCCTGGGAGCAAGGGACACACTTAGATTGGAAATGGGTTTTTGTTTATACGGCAATGATATTGATGACACCACGTCGCCATTGGAAGCAGGGCTTGGATGGATTACAAAATTCACCAAGGATTTTACCTCAAAAGATATATTTGAAAAGCAAAAAGCCAAAGGTGTTTCAAAAAAATTAGTAGGGTTTGAAATGCTGGAAAAAGGTATTGCCCGGCATGATTATGTAATAAAGAATTTTGAAGGATCCATCATTGGTAATGTAACTTCCGGAACACAATCTCCTTCGTTGGGTAAGGCCATTGGCATGGGTTATGTTGATAGTAAGTATGCTGCCATTGGTAAAGAAATTTACATCAGTATCCGCAATACTTTACTAAAAGCAAAAGTGGTTAAAATACCTTTTGCATAATGGAGTGTACGGCTTTTAAAACGGTTCTGTTTGTAAAAAAAAATAGGAGATTACCTGCAATATTTTCCGGAGGATGTTATTGTGGGCCAGGGTTTTTAATGTACTGTAAAGCCATACAAAATTTCTTACCTTCAACCTTATATTTATACTTCAAATGGCCCATATTCATTTAACCACTTTTATAAAAGCGCCTTCCAAAAGGGTTTTCGATTTAAGCCGCAGCATCAGCATGCATAAAAAATCGATGGCGCATACCAATGAAACGGCCATCGCAGGCACTACACATGGCCTCATAAACAAAGGCGAAACGGTAACCTGGCAGGCAAAACATTTTTTTAAAATCAGGCAGTTTACTGTTGCCATTACCCAAATGGAAACACCGCTAATGTTTGAAGATGAAATGACCAGGGGAGATTTTAAAAGCTTTATTCACCAGCATCATTTTAAACAGGTTGATAATGGCACCATCATGATTGATATAGTTGATTTTGAAAGCCCCTATGGCAAACTCGGAAAAGCAGCGAACACACTGTTTTTGAAACGATACATGGAAAAACTGCTGGGTAAAAGAAATCAGTTAATGAAAGAATATGCCGAAAGTGAAAAGTGGAAGGCGATATTAAATTAAATTTGCAGGAATGAACCCAGTAAAACCCTCCATACATACTTCTCTGTCTCCTGCCTTGCTGCACCTGTATGATGTAAGCAACAGCATAGTTGTAATCATTGATGTATTAAGAGCTACTTCAACAATTGCCACCGTTTTGTACAATGGCGCCAAGTGTATTATTCCGGTAGATAGTGTGGCAGCATGTATACGGATTGGTAAACAAATTGAAGGAATTACTGCAGGCGAAAGAGATGGAAAAGTAGCAGAAGGTTTATCATACGGCAACTCGCCATTTGAATACCCCCGGGAATTTGTAAGCGGTAAAACCCTGGTGCTTACCACCACCAATGGTACTAAATTATTGCACATGGCATTGGAGAAAGGCGCAAAAAAAATCATCACAGGTTCATTTGGTAATTTATCTGCCGTATGCGATTATTTGATTGAACAAAAGCGCCATGTAATTTTAGGTTGTGCCGCGTGGAAAGATAGAGTAAATATTGAGGATACTTTATTTGCCGGTGCCGTAATTAGCCGGATAAAGGAACATTTTACTATTAATTGCGATGCTTCGCAAATGGCTGAAACAATGTACAAAGATGCCAGAAAAGATTTGTTTGAATTTTTAAAAAACAAGCATGCATCCCATTATCTCCGCCTTTCAAAATTTGGGCTCGAAAAAGATATCCGTTATTGCCTTACTGAAGATGCTGCCAATGTTTTATGCGTTTATGAAGGCGGAAAATTAGTGATTGGCACACAGGGAGAACGCGTTTAGACATGCTCTTTTTAGTTTTAATGAATGCTAAATACTGATTCGCACATAAACTTCCGTTATCCTTTCCTCCTTTCTTTATTTTTCTTTACTTTTGCAAATTGCCTTTTCGAAAATATGTATTTTATACAGCGCTTTCAGTAAACCGGTTGTGGCAGGGTTTAAAAATGCGTTCAAAAAATACAGGCTGGTAATCAAAAAAATTGTATGGCCCTTTCACATCTTATTAAATACGTTTACAATACCGGATCAGACGAAGTGATACGACGTGGAAAAAAAATTCATGCCATTGGGTATGTTGAAATGGTGGAGCATGATGAATTGATGAATAGTATTGTGTTTAGGGTAAAAGATGATACCTACAGTACTTTTTATAAAGTGGCTGTAGAAAAATACAACGATCCTCAGGCTCTCTCTCTCAGGTGTGGTTGCCCGTATAATTTAGGCGATATCTGCCGCCATGAAGTAGCGGCACTTTTTAAATTACAGGAACTGATAGATAAAAATTTATTAGGTTCATCCAACCTGCAATATAGCCAGTTGCATACTGTAGCAAAAATGAAAAACATTGAGCTAAAGGTTATCAGGGTATTGTCATCTCCCGAAATTCTGGAAGCCGCCGAAACAAGTGTTTTAACTAATAAGGCAAAAATTATTGTAGCCGCCAACGAACGCATAGAAGCAGAACTGGATTATGAAGGACAGACTTATCCGTTGGTAATTCAAAAAAATGACGAGCGTAATTTTGATACTTCCTGTAAATGTGATGAAACAGCACACCCACTTTGTGTACATAAAATCATTTTATTTTTACAACTGTTGCAAACCTATGGACCGTATTATTTTGATTCCATCCGTAACTGGGACAAAGAAAAAAATAAATTACTACAGATATATGGCTACAATTTAACCGATGACCTGAACGGAAAATTTGAATTTGTTTATAAAGACGGTAAACCATTTTTAAAAGTATTAGATACCAATATAAAAAGAGTGGCTGCTGTTGCACCGGTTGAAAGGCCATCGTATATGCATGAAGCGCCCAGGGTACAGCCGGAAGTGGCAACTATTGAGGTTCCTGTAAAAAAACTGGGTCTAATCTTTAATTTTAATACTACCACCTATCCGGGGTTTTTAGTAGATGCCGTACAGGGAGAAGCAGATGATGACAATAAAAAACTATTGGGTAAGATTGAAAAACTGGATCTTACAAAATATGTAAATACCGAATTGTTTACTGAAGAAGATAAAATGCTATTGCAGCAAATTAGAAAACTACAGGCTGCGGAAATAAATAAATACCTCAATAGAAACTCGCCTTTCAGCGGCATTTGGGAAAATATTATACAAACCGACGGGGACGAATTTCCGGAAGAAACAAAGTTGCTGATAACAGAATATCTTCAGCCAAAACTGAAGAAATTATTTGAAGAGCAACGGGACAATCCTTTTGTTTATTATCTGCCACAAAACAAAGCTTTTAAAACAGATAATCTGCTTGAAGTAGCATTAAGCGACCGTTTTATAGAACCGCAATTTAAGATAGTTGCCAAAGAAGATTATTTTGAATTACAGTGTCGTTTTAATATTAACGGAGCAGCCCAGCCTGTTACCGGAAATGAATGCAATAACAGCCTGTTGTTTTTATACAACCATATTTTTTACCTGTGGCAAAAGGCAGAGGATGTATTGCAGGCAGAAAAATTTATAAAGAACGGTAATATCAAACTCAGTAAAGAAAATTGGGCGGCTCAAATGCAAAAGACCATTATGCCTTTAACAAAAGAGTATAAGGTTGAGTTTGACAAATCGCTGGTGAAAGAAATTAGGAGTGGCGAGCCGGAAGTAAAGCTGATGTTGCAGGAAAAAGGGGAATACCTGGTTTTTCAACCCATTTTTACTTATCAGGGATTTGAAACCCGCCCCAGTGATAAAGAAACCATTACCATCCCCGACGGGGATAAGATATTAATTGTTCACCGCAATAAGGAAGCAGAACAACGTTTTACAGATACATTGTCTTCGCTGCATTCTCAGTTTATTCAGCCGCAGGAAGGCAATAGCCTGATTTTAAAAGGAGCCGATGTTTTACGTAATAACTGGTTCTTTTTATTTGTAGATGCCATGAAGGAATCTAAAGTGCCGGTATTTGGTTTTGAGGCGCTCAGAAATTTCCGGTTTAATACTGCCAGGCCATCTACGCACATTCATGTTAGCAGCGGGCTGGATTGGTTTGATGCAAAAGTTGAAATTGATTTTGAAGGCCAGCGGATAGGTATCAACGATATTAAAAAAGCATTGGCCGCCAGGCAATCTTTTGTACAACTTGCCGATGGCACGCTGGGTATTTTACCGGATGAATGGCTGAAAAGATATTCGTTGTTGTTTAAAGTGGGCGATGGTAAAAATGATAAGCTCCGTTTATCAAAATACCACATGAGTGTGATTGATGAATTGTATGAAAACAGGGACGCCACGGAATTAAGTTTTGCCCTTGATGAAAAATTTCAACGGTTAAGAGAGTACAAGCAAATTCCTGAAATACCAGCTCCTGTTGAATTACAAGCTGTTTTAAGGCCTTATCAAACTGCGGGTTACCAATGGCTCAATTATTTAAATGAAGTGGGCTGGGGGGGCATATTAGCAGATGACATGGGGCTGGGTAAAACAGTACAGGCGCTCACCATGCTGCAACATTATAAAACCCAGGAAGCGGGTTTAAAAGCAATAGTGATTTGCCCTACCACGCTGATCTATAACTGGGAGAATGAAATAAAAAAATTCACACCTGAACTAACCTGGCGTATTCATCATGGCAGTATGCGTACCAGGGATGCAGCAGAATTACAAAAAGTAAATGTAGTGATTACTACATATGGTACCTTAAGGAGCGATATACAAACACTGATGAAAATTTTGTTTGATTATGTGGTGCTGGATGAAAGCCAGGCCATTAAAAACCCTTCATCAAAAGTTACTAAAGCCGCCTGCCTGTTAACTGCTAAAAACCGTTTGTGCATGAGTGGTACGCCGCTTCAAAACAATACGTTTGATATTTTTGCCCAGATGAATTTTCTAAACCCCGGCTTACTGGGCAGTATGGATTTTTTCCGCAATGAATTTGCCACACCCATTGATAAATTCGGTGAGCAGGAGCAAAAGGACCACCTGCGCAAATTATTATATCCTTTTATTTTAAGACGTACCAAAGAGCAGGTTGCTAAAGACCTGCCCGAAAAAACAGAAACTATACTTTTTTGTGAAATGGAAAAAGAGCAGCGTAAAATTTATGATGCTTACCGGAACAGTTACCGCGATAAAATAATGGGGGTTATTGATCAGCAGGGCATCGACAAATCTCAGCTCACCATTTTGCAGGGGCTGATGAAATTGCGCCAGATATGCGATAGCCCGGCTATTTTGAATGAGGAAGACAAGTATCCAAACCATTCTATCAAGCTCGATGAATTGACAAGAGAGATTTTTGAAAATATCGGCGAACATAAAGCCCTCGTATTTTCGCAGTTTTTGGGAATGCTGGCATTGATAAGGGAAAAGCTGACAGAACAAGGCATTCCGTATGAATATTTTGATGGCAGTACCAGTATTACCGACCGGCAAAAAGCAATTGATAACTTCCAGAACAATGATACCTGCAGGGTATTCCTTATTTCTTTAAAAGCGGGCGGTGTGGGCTTAAACTTAACGGCTGCGGACTATGTGTACATTGTTGATCCGTGGTGGAATCCGGCGGTAGAACAACAGGCGATTGACCGTACACACCGCATAGGGCAAACTAAAAATATTTTTGCCTACCGAATGATTTGTATCGATACAATCGAGGATAAAATTCTGCAGTTGCAGGAGCGCAAACGCAAACTGGCAAGCGAACTGATTTCTGATGATGTTAATTTTGTAAAAGCACTTAGTAAGGCAGATGTGGAGTATTTGTTCAGCTAAGCAAAATGACAATCTCTATCCAGTAATAAAATTAGTTTTATCAGGAGGCAATGAAGTTTTTTAGCCTTGAAAATTCAGTTTTTGATTCTGAAGTGAAAACACTTTTAATCGCATTGCAAAAAAATTTTACAATAAAAGGCATTTGGCAGGACTGGAGTTGGTTGGGATTTTTCATATTATTAGATGTTAAGATGTAAAGCTAAAAAACTTCACGAAACTGATCAAGAGTGGTTCTTCGTAATTTTCGGAGTAGTATTTTCCGAAGTTTATCCACAGCTTGTTAATAACACTTTTTATAAAAATTCAGGCCTAAAATAAAAAATCAACTTGGCTGGTACCTTTATTCGTTGGTTTTATTTTACAATACAGAAACAGTTTCCTTTTCCCGTTGATTTTTATAGAACAATAAAAGGCCAATGGCTCCGGCGGTTACGCAAATATCTGCAACATTAAAAACGCCTGTTCTTATATTTTCAAAACCTACGTTCATAAAGTCGGTTACATGCCGGTCAAATAAAATTCTATCAATAATATTTCCGATCCCGCCCGAAAATAAAAGCGCAAGGAAAAAAACTTTCATGGTGTTCATTTTTTGAGCGTTTTTTAAGGTGTAGACAAAAAGAACCAACAAAAAAATCAGCGGTAAAATGCTCAGCAGCCAAAAGCTGGTTTTTACGGAAAGGTTATCACCAAGACTTAATGCCGCACCTGTATTTTCAACATATTCCAGTCTTACCGTATCATGTAAATAAGAAAACGTTTCCTTATTTTTCAGGTGTTCTTTGGCTATGTCTTTTGTTATTCTGTCGCAACTGATAAAGGCAAAGCAGGTGATGCAAAAGAGTAATATTTTAACCTTCTTATTCATTCGATATTATATAAGAGATCAGTCAATTTTGTTTTATGAAGATGAGTGCAAAGTTTCTCACAACAACCCAGTTCATCTTTTAATTGCCTAAATAATTATAAAGGTATTCAACGATATAAAGGCTGCATTAGTAATATTGCGGCGCCAACCCACATTTTTTATTTTTTAGCTACTTCAGCAAAATAAATAAAACGTAAAAAAAAGTGTACCATGGATACACTCATTAATTTTTACTATTAAAAAATATTTTAACTGTTGCCTGTAGTCCGCAGTACCAAAAAAAAATACCGGCTACAATACCAATCATTTTAAAACGGCGCTATCATTTTACAGTAACAAAATAGTCAGTAATAATTTTTATTGTGCGGTGTGATAGTTATCAATAGTCAATAACCTGTTCTTCCATCACCACAGGCATTTTTCTGAATTCATATTGCTGATTGCGTAACTGTGGTTCAAACCCTGCTTCCCTTATTGCTTCCTGTATACCCATACTGGTAAAGCGATGTGGGGCGCCGGCAGCGCTTACTACGTTCTCTTCAATCATGATGCTGCCAAAATCATTGGCACCGGCGTTTAAACATATCTGGGCGGTTTTTTTCCCCACGGTAAGCCAGCTGGCTTGTATGTTTTTTACGTTGGGTAACATAATGCGGCTCATAGCAATCATGCGGATATATTCTTCTGCCGTGGTTAAATTATGAACTCCTCTAATTTTAGCCAATAGTGTATCCACATCCTGAAATGTCCACGGAATAAAGGCAATAAAACCCTTCGCATTTTCGGGTTTTCGGCTCTGTACTTCCCTCAACTTTACCAGGTGTTCAAAACGTTCGGCAATGGTTTCTACATGACCAAACATCATAGTAGCGCTGGTGGTAATATTTAGTTTGTGCGCTTCATGCATAATGTCAAGCCATTCCTGGCTGCCACATTTCCCTTTACTGATCAGGCGCCTAACCCTGTCCGTTAGTATTTCTGCCCCTGGTCCGGGTAAACTATCAAGGCCGGCTTCTTTCAGCGCTACCAGTACTTCACGGTGTGTACTTTTTTCCAGTTTTGTAATGTGGGCAACTTCAGGTGGTCCAAGCGTGTGTAACTTAAGATGGGGATACAAGCTTTTTAATTCTTTAAAAAGCTGAACATAATAACTTAAACCAAGGTCGGGATGATGACCACCCTGCAACAATAACTGTTCGCCGCCATAGCGGATGGTTTCATCAATTTTCCTTTTATAGGTTTCAATATCTGTTATATAGGCGTCGCGATGACCGGGGATGCGGTAAAAATTACAAAACTTGCAATTGGCAATACATACATTCGTAGTATTTACATTTCTATCAATAATCCAGGTTACTTTACCATGCGGTACCTGCTTTATTCTTAACTCGTTGGCTATAAACATCAATTCAGTCAATGGAGCATTTTCAAATAAATACACACCTTCGGTAACCGTTAAAAACTCAAAATTGAGCGCTTTTTGATATAACTCGTTTAATTCCATAAAATCTTTTGAATAATAAGAAACAAAATTACGCCCATTAGGTTGTATATTTAGATACAGGCAAAATAATCATGCTTCCCTGTGATCACTGGTACAATACGCCAAATTGATACTGACTGCAAGTTGCCTGGAAATACCAATTTATGAACTTCACCAATACCTTATTATTGGTAAATATTTTTTGAATGTTGAAATTCTTTTGTTTACTGATTCCTGTAATTTTTACTATTAATTGTCAAGCACAGGAATTGCTGACACCAATTTCTAAGGCAAAATATGTTACCAGGTTTCCGTTCACTCAATTTAGTGGTGGGGTAATGGTGGTAAAAGCCTGCATCAACAATATAAAAGACTCACTCAATTTTGTATTGGATACAGGAAGTGGCGGCATTTCGCTGGATTCGGCCACAGCAGTAAGGTTAAACATAGCACTTACTCCATCCGATACCGTAATTACAGGCATGGGAGACAGCCATAAAGTTAGTTTTGCGTTTAATCAAACCCTGCATTTGCCCGGATTAACTATTGAACGGTTAAATTTTCATATAAACGATTATGAAGTTTTAACCAGCGTTTACGGCGAAAAAATCGACGGTATTATCGGGTACAGTTTTTTTAGAAGATACATTGTTAAAATAAATTTCGATAGTTCATTGATAGAGGTATTTAGCCCGGGAGAACTGGAATATCCTAAATATGGCAGTACATTGCATCCCGTTTTTACTACTTTACCTATACTAAATCTTTCCATTAAAGACAAGCGTAAAATAGATTTTAATTTTTATTTTGATACCGGTGCAGGACTTTGTTTTTTAATGAGTGACCGGTTTGCCAACGATAGTGGTATCCTGATGTCTAAACGGAAACCACTGTTAACACAGGCAGAGGGAATGGGCGGCAAAATTCAAATGCGGATGACGGTAATAAAAATGCTACAGGTAGGCCGTTATAAATTCAGGAATGTACCTACTTATCTGTACAGCGATGACTATAATGTAACATCTTACCCCAATGTGGGGGGGTTATTGGGCAATGATTTATTAAGGCGCTTTAACCTGATTATTAATTATCCCAAAAGCGAAATTCATTTGCAGCCCAACAATCATTTTACAGACCAGTTTGATTATTCCTATACTGGTATGGCTACTTATTTTATTGACGGAAATATCCTGGTAGATAATATTATTCCCGGTTCGCCTGCGGAAAAGTCAGGTATTTTAAAAGATGATATTATCGTCGGCGTGAATAATAATTTTAGTAACAATATAATGCAATACAAAGATATTTTGCAAATGGAAAGAGAAAAAATAAAAATAATTATACGCCGCAACGGCGAATTGAAACAACTTTTTATTAAACCAAAAAGTATTTTATAGCAAAAATTTGTACCAAGTGTACTTAACTTTGCCTAATGATTCAATATGAGAAGTTTACCCTTGATAACGGACTGCGGGTACTGGTACACCCCGATACAAGCACTCCCATGGTAGTTGTAAATGTTATTTACGATGTAGGTGCAAAGGACGAAAATCCCGAAAAAACAGGGTTTGCTCATTTGTTTGAACACCTGATGTTTGGCGGAAGCATCAACATTCCCACGTATGATGAACCTTTGCAGGTGGCAGGTGGCGAAAACAATGCTTTTACTACCAACGACCTTACCAATTATTATTGCCAGTTACCGGCCGAAAATATTGAAACCGCTTTTTGGCTGGAAAGCGACCGTATGTTGAGCCTGGCTTTTGATGCAAAAAGTCTGGATGTGCAGCGCAAAGTAGTATGCGAAGAATTTAAAGAACACTATATCAATAAACCTTATGGCGATGTGTGGCATAAAATGCGGGAACTGGCATACAGCAAACATCCTTACCGGTGGATGACTATTGGCAAAGAATTAAAACATGTGGAAGATGCAACCTTGCAGGATGTAAAAGACTTTTTTTATAAGCACTATACACCTGTAAACGCGGTATTGGTGGTGGCAGGCAATGTTACAGCGGATGCAGTAAAAGTGTTAGCGGAAAAATGGTTTGGTCCTATTCCTTCGGGAACAAAATATAACCGCAACCTGCCGGTAGAGCTTCCCCAGACAGCGCCCAGAGCTACAGAAATAAAAGCCAATGTGCCGATAGATGCATTGTATAAATGCTGGCATATCTGCTCCCGCTTGGATGACCGTTACTACGTTACAGACCTGATAACAGAAATATTAAGTGGCGGTGGATCATCCCGTTTATTTCAGGCATTGGTAAAAGAAAAGCAGTTGTTCAGTAATATTGAATGCTCTCATTCCGGCAGTACAGATGCAGGCTTGCTAAGCATAGAAGGTAAACTGGTAAAAGGGGTACAAATGAAAGATGCCGAGGCAGCGTTGATGGAAGAAATTTATATACTGCAGCAAAAAGGCATTACCGAAAAAGAATTACAAAAAGTAAAGAACAAAACAGAAAGCATGCTGGCTTTTGAAGACATGAGTGTAATGAGCCGTGCTACCAACCTGGCCATGTACGAATTGCTGGGTGATGCAGAACTGATCAATACCGAATTGGAGAAATATCAGGCGGTTACAACAGAAGAATTGCTGAATGAAAGCAAGATCATTTTTAATGAAAATAATTGCAACACATTGTATTATTATTCCAATAACTAAATAACAGGTTCCTTTTTTCAGGAACATGAAAAGTATACACATTACATGCTGAACAGAACAACGCCACCCAATATAAAAGATGCCATAGAATTTGATCTTCAATTGAAACCATATAAAAAAATGGTGCTGAACAATGGTGTTGAAGTATATACCATTGATGCCGGTGAACAGGATGTACTGCAAATGGAAATGGTTTTTTATGCGGGTAATAGTTTTGAAAAAAATAACGCGGTAGCAGCAGCCACCAGCTATATGTTGAAAAACGGTACCTCTACAAAAACTGCTTTTGAATTAAATGAGGCCTTTGAATATTATGGCGCTTATTGTAACAGAACCTGCAGGCATGAAACCGCTTCCGTAACACTACATACCTTGTCAAAACATACAGGGGTACTGCTGCCTGTTATAAAAGAAATGATTGCTGATTCAATTTTTTCTGAAGATGAACTGGCGATTTACAAACAAAACAGCAAACAAAAATTATCCGTCAACCTGCAAAAATGCGATTTTGTTGCCAACCGTTTAATTGATGCTTACCTATTTGGCGAAGATCATCCTTATGGTAAATATATTGCAGCAGCCGATTACGATGCATTGACGACGGAACAATTAAAAGATCATTTTAACCAATATTATTTAAACGGCCACTGTGTAATTTTTGTAGCCGGTAAATTGCCGGCCGGTTTATTTGAACTTTTAAATACAGCATTTGGTACACTCGCCTTAAAGCCAGGTGGTAAGCTTATAATAAAAAATATTGCACCCATAACAATAAAAAAACACCGGGTTTCCAACGATCCGGACGGCGTACAGGGCGCTATCAGAATTGCCCGGGATTTCCCGAATCGCCATCACCCCGATTTTATGAAAATGATGGTACTCAATACCGTTTTTGGCGGTTTTTTTGGCTCCAGGTTAATGAGCAATATCCGGGAAGAGAAAGGCTATACTTATGGCATACACAGTTATGTACAAAATCATTTTCAGGATACTACGGCTTTACTGATCAGTACAGAAGCCGGTAAAGATGTTGCGGAAGCAACCGTAGCAGAAATTTATAAAGAAATGGAAATACTGCGGGAAGAACTGATAGATGAAGAAGAACTGTTACTGGTACGCAATTACCTCATCGGAAGTATTCTAGGCGATCTGGACGGGCCTTTTCACATTATTGGTCGCTGGAAAAATATCATCCTGAATAATTTAGATGAGCAATATTTTTATGATTCAATAAAAATGATCAAAACCATCCCTGCCGAGGAGTTGATGGAACTGGCTAATAAATATTTGCAGCCCGAAGCCTTTTATGAATTGATTGTAATTTAGAATTAATCAATAATACCATTATCTTTAAACGATAAGATAAGCATCATGAACTTTTTATATAGAATTCTAATTACCACAGTAAACGTTTTTATACTGGCGGCAATCTTACCTGGAATAGCGATTGTAAACAATAATATTTTTACCGCTGTTATTGTAGCACTGGTGTTGGCTGTACTGGATGCAATTGTAAAACCCCTGCTTATTTTATTAACATTGCCCGCAACAATTTTAACCCTGGGTCTTTTTTTATTCGTTATAAATGCATGCATTATTTTACTGGATGCACATTTTGTTCACGGCTTTAAAGTAGATGGTTTTTGGTACGCCCTTTTATTCAGCGTAGTACTTTCTTTTTTTAACTCTTTTGTACACAAACGGGCCTTTCCAAATACTAAAAAAAGCAACCAGTTTTAATTTTTTATCTTAATTTTTATCCTGGCAAAAATAGCGTTGTGCAGCATAGTTGTGTCACTCACTTTTACTCTTTCAGCTCCAGGGTGCTTCCCTTCAATTTGTAACTCTTTTCTTTATTTGCAGCATTGCTCCTGTAAACTTTGCCAAAGTTTTAAACTTTGGCAAAGTTGTAAAAAACCGACATCCGGCATTTGTATGCAACATCCGTTAACTTCACATCCAGATAAATAAATAAACAAACGGCTATGCAGTTCCATAGAAAAAATTATTCCATCGAAGATCTTACCGGCCTGTATAAAAATCTGTTGCTTCCGCGGATGATTGAAGAAAAAATGCTGGTATTATTGCGGCAAGGGAAAATATCCAAATGGTTCAGCGGCATCGGGCAGGAAGCCATTTCAGTAGGCGTTACCATGGCATTACAACCCGATGAATGGATCATGCCATTACATCGTAACCTGGGCGTTTTTACAGCGAGAAAAATGCCGCTGAATAAATTATTCAAACAATGGCAGGGCAGTAAAGATGGCTATAGTAAAGGCAGGGAAAGAAGTTTTCATTTTGGAAATAAGGAGCATCATATCTGTGGCATGATATCTCATCTTGGTCCGCAAATGGCTATTGCAGACGGCGTTTCATTGGCATATAAACTTAGTGGCAGCGATAAGGTTTCTGTGGCATTTACCGGCGACGGCGGTACCAGCGAAGGAGACTTTCATGAAGCACTGAATGTTGCGGCTGTATGGGACCTTCCCGTAATCTTTATCATTGAAAACAATGGCTATGGTTTAAGTACCCCGGTAAGCGAACAATACCGCTGCTTTAGCCTGGTAGAAAAAGCCCGTGGTTACGGCATGGAAGGCATACAGATAGACGGTAACAATATCCTGGAAGTATACGATACCATCAAAGGGATTAGGGAATATTGCATCACCAATCAAAAGCCTTATTTAATTGAATGCATGACCTTCAGAATGCGCGGGCACGAAGAAGCCAGCGGCACCAAATATGTGCCGCCCCATTTATTCGATTTGTGGCAACAAAAAGATCCCATCAAAAATTATGAAAACTATTTGCTGGAGCAGGATATATTGACTGATCAGGCCATTGCCGACATACGCAATGAATGCAGGGAATACATAGAAGCGGAATTAAAAACCGGCTACGAATCTGCACCCATTGTACCCGATACAGATGAAGAGCTGGAAGATATTTATGCATACCCCAAAAAGAAAGCCGTTTACTTTACACCGCACCCAGGCAAAGCCTATCCTGAAAAACGTTTTATAGATGGAATAAAAGAAGGCCTCTATCAATCCATGCAGCAACATGATACCCTTGTTTTAATGGGACAGGACATTGCTGAATATGGCGGTGCCTTTAAAATAACGGAGGGCTTTGTTGAAAAATTTGGTAAAGAAAGAGTGCGCAACACACCCATTTGCGAAAGTGCCATTGTGGGTGCTGCCCTCGGTTTATCAATGGAAGGATATAAGGCCATGATGGAAATGCAGTTTGCAGATTTTGCAGCGGTGGGCTTTAACCAGATCATCAATAACCTGGCAAAAATTCATTACCGATGGGGGCAAAATGCAGATGTGGTCATTCGTATGCCAACAGGCGGCGGGGTAGGCGCAGGTCCTTTTCATAGCCAGAGCAACGAAGCATGGTTTGTACATACACCCGGTTTAAAAGTAGTGTATCCTTCCACCCCAATGGATGCCAAAGGCTTACTAATTGCAGCCATCAACGATCCCAACCCGGTATTATTTTTTGAGCACAAAGCATTGTACCGAAGCATCAGCGGACCGGTGCCGGAAGAATATTTTGAAATTGAAATTGGTAAGGCAAGGCTGGTACAAGCCGGCACCGACCTGAGCATTATTACGTATGGTGCAGGCGTACACTGGGTCACGCAATACGCAAAAGATCACCCAGCTATCTCAATTTATATTCTTGATCTGCGTACCTTATTACCACTGGATTATGAAGCCATCAAAACAGCGGTAAAGGCAACAGGTAAAGTGTTATTGTTGCATGAGGATACATTAACCGGTGGCATCGGTGGCGAAATTGCGGCCTGGATTGCAGAAAATTGTTTTGAACTACTTGATGCTCCCATCATGCGTTGTGCAAGTATTGACAGCCCGATACCTTTTAATATTGAGCTGGAAAAAAACTTTATGGCCTATAGCCGGTTGCATGAATGTTTGGAGAAGTTGATGAATTATTAGCGGGGTATATTAATTTAGCGATACGTCGTAAATTGCCCCTGCCTGAAATGCAGACCTCTCTATCAGGATATAAACGGGCGTCACTTTCATCTAACCAGCTCAATGCCGAATTGAATTTTTTTTGTAATCCTTAATCCACTCAGGTAAAAGGGATAAAATAGACCTTAAACATATCCATTTGTTTTATCGTAACTGCCATAACAAAAAGGTATAAAAAAGTAAGGTTTCATGTATGCCGGTTGTTCATTTATTCGGCTCGGTTTCTTTCGCAGTTAGTTTCGTCCTCATTGACAGACGGGTAGCGAAAACCTCGTAAGGGGCGAAGTTATCTGAGCTATACAAGAAGTTATGCCACGACTGAGCATAAGCCAGCTTACAAACAATCGGCAATAACTGTTTGCT